>JANRJG010000024.1 GCA_033875315.1 Candidatus Methylacidiphilales bacterium | reverse complement strand
CTGCGCAAAGCATCGGCCAGAACTTGGAAGGAGCTGATCTCAGCCCTCAAAGAAGCCATCGAATCCTTCACCCCGGAGCACTGTGCCAACTTCTTCTCTCATGCCAACTACGAAGCTAATTAAGTGGAAAGTGCTCTAACTGGCTGCGCTGAACATGGCCGAAGAACGCGTATTGCTGACTGGGTCCTCCGGCACCTTGGGGTTCCATTTGTTGCAAGCCCTGGGTGCGTTTCCCGAAGTGCGTGTCCTGGCGCTGCTGCGTGCCGGGTCGCGCGAACCAAAGGCCCACGCCTCGGTCCGTTTTGAACGGGTTGATTTTTTTGACCAGCCTGCCTTGTCCGCGCTGGTGGCGGGATTCCGTCCGACATGCCTGATTCACTGTGCCGCCAGTGGCATGCAATTTCCAAAACCCCAATGGTTTGATTTGGTGCGCTTCAATGTGGATGTCAGCCTCCAGCTTTGCGAGGCGGCGTCAGCCGTTCCTGGATGCCGCCTGGTGTTCGTCGGAACCGGATTGGCTTACCGGGACCAAGGTCGGCCGTTGTCCGAGACTGATCCCATGGATACCCTGCACCCTTATGGGGCGAGCAAAGCGGCGGCGGATCTTTTGATGCGTTCTGCAGCCGCGGAATTCGGTGTGCCCTTGGTGGTGGTGAGGCCCTTTTCGTTCACCGGCCAGGGTGATGACCGGACTCGTTTGTTTCCGACCCTGCTGCGTTCCGCCCAAGAAAAGAAACCCTTGCAACTTTCACCGGGTGATCAGGTTCGTGATCATTGTGCCGGAGAAGACGTGGCCGCTGGGATTCTGGCGGCAGCCTTTTCCATGGGATCAGGCGATGCGGCGAATTCGGTTTACAATCTGGGTAGCGGCAGGACCGACTGCCTGCGCGCGACGATCGAAGATGTGGTCCGGCAAATAGGATTGGACATCGATTTGCGCTTTGGGGAACGACCGTATGCACCGTTTGAACCAATGTTTCTGGCTGCGGACATTACCCGGGCCGGTCATGATTTGGGTTGGCGTCCGAGGAAAAATCTGGCTTTTTCAGTCTGGCAGCTGGCCCAGGAGTCCTTCCCGGGTTTGAAACTTGAGAAACCGCAGGAATGGATAACATGAAATTATCGGTGGACCTGACCGTGATACTTCCTGCTTATGAGGAGGCGGAAAACCTGCGGAGTCTTCTTCCATCTCTCAGGGAGGCAGTGGAGGCCTTGGTTCCACAGTATGAAATCTTGGTGGTGGACGCGATCTCGCCGAGAGATGAAACCCCGGCAATCTGCGCCTCGGAGGGTGTACGGTATGTGGCCCGCCAAGGGGGCGAAAATTACGGACACGCCATCCGCACCGGTATTGCCGCTTCCTCCGGCAGGCATGTGGTGATCATGGATGCTGACGGTTCGCATAATCCCGTTTTTCTTCGGAGCATGTGGGAAAAAAGGGATGAAGCCGACTTGGTCATTGCATCGCGTTACATTAATGGAGGGAAGACGGAGAACCCGGCAGTCCTCATTTTTATGAGCCTGATTGTGAATGTGGTGTTCCGTCTGGTTTTGCGCCTGAACTGTCTGGACGTTTCCAACAGCCTGCGGCTTTATCGCGGAGATGATCTCCGCTCACTCGAATTGCGCTGCGACCATTTTGATATCGTAGAGGAAATTCTGGTCCTGTTGTGTTGCCGGACCCGCGGTTACCGTGTCTGCGAGGTCCCGGTTACCTTTGAAGTGCGCAAAGCCGGTAAAACCAAGCGCCAATTACTGGCGTTTGCATTCAGTTATGTGGTGGTACTTTGTCGTTTGTGGGCGCTTCGCAGACGGACGCTTAGAAATATTGGGGTGTTATGAAGTATCTGATAACGGGTGGATGTGGTTTTGTCGGCTGCAACATTGCGGCCAGGTTGATCGCGGAGGGTGCCGACGTCACAGTTTTCGACAATCTCTCCCGGGCGGGTTCCGAGGCCAATTTGGCCTGGCTCAGGACCTTGGGCAGGGTGGCTTTTGTGTCGGGGGATATCCGCAATCGGGAGATGGTTGAATCCTTGGTGGGTGACCTCCGGCCTGGAGTCATTTTCCATTTGGCCGGCCAAGTGGCGATGACGACCTCGATGGCGGATCCGCGCAAGGACTTTGAAATCAATGTCGTAGGCTCAATCAATCTGCTGGAAGCTGTGCGGGTATATGCTCCCGCAGCGGCGGTCATTTATTCGTCCAGCAACAAAGCTTACGGCGACTTGGGCCAGATCCGGTTGGAAGAGAAGGCCAAACGCTACGAGGCGCCGGATCATCCCATGGGGTTGGATGAAAGCACGCATTTGGATTTTCATACTCCCTATGGTTGCTCCAAGGGTGCAGCGGACCAATACATGTTGGATTATGCCCGTAGCTTCGGTCTGAACACGGTTGTCTTCCGTCACTCGACCATTTATGGCGGCCGGCAGTTCTCAACCTACGATCAGGGTTGGGTGGGTTGGTTTTGTCGCCAGGCTGTGGAGACGATGACCAGTCCGGGACGGGCTCCATTCACCATTTCGGGCGATGGCAAACAGGTAAGGGATCTGCTTTATGTGGAGGACGTGGTGGACTGCTATCTGGCCGCAGCAAAAAAGATTTCTACTGCACGAGGACAGGCATTCAATATCGGTGGCGGTATGGCCAACAGTTCCTCGATCCTCGAACTGCTGGATGGCTTGGAAGCCAGGCTGCGGGTTAAGCTATCCTATACTCACTTGCCTTGGCGGCACGACGATCAACGTTTTTTTGTCGCCAATAACACAAAGGCCAAGTCCTTGCTCCACTGGGTTCCCCGTGTTGCCAAGGAAGATGGGGTTGAAAGGACCATCGATTGGGTAAAAAAGAATCATGGTCCGTAAACCCGGATTTCGAGCAGTAAGTAAAACTGGATTATTGTTATATTTTCTTTCTTCGAAACTGCGTATTGGTTTGTTTTGGGGAATAACAGGGTCGAATGAGCGCGTCCAGACAGGTGATTGGCTGGTTTGAATGTAAAGGCCGCGGACGGAGTGGATGAAGTTGGCTGTGTTACCCCGTTCTACACACGTGAAGATGGATTTATTGTAGCTAATTCGCGGTTCGCTGTCTGCCCGGCATCAGAAGAGATCCGGGTTTTGCGTCTGATATCGGCACTGTCGCATTTCTTGGGCAAATTTGAGGTAAATATTCAAACGGATGGGCCCTGACCGCTTGAATATATTTTTGGGAATGTTTCCCAAAACCATTTGCTTGAAGCCACTTTAAAAGCTGCCTAAGTTACAATGATTCGCCTGAAGGTGGCTTGATTTGAATGGCCTATTTCGAATAGACCCTCGTAAGATTTCCGGCCAATTCATCTGGGGTGTGTTTAGTTCATTCGATAAAAATTTCGGCCAGGATTCCAAATGAAAATCAGAGATCTTTTTATTGTTGGTTTTTCGGCAATTGTTCTTGGTTTGGCAATCAGTGTGCTGGGAATGATCCACTTCGGCGGGTTGGATGGAAGTGCCGTGGTTCAGTCGGCTTGGAGATTTTACCTAGGTCAGGTGCCATACCGCGACTTCCTGACGGCGGCCCCCGCAAGTTATCTGGTGCTGCCTGGCCTGGGGTTTTGTTTATTCGGAGTCAGCTGGCATGCGATTGTTCTGGTTGCGGCTCTGTTTTCGGCGTTCGCTTTGGTTCTGCACTACGTGATATTGATCCGTATAGGCTGGGGATTTCGTTGGGCTTTCATTCTATCAGCAGTTACCCAAGTTGCGGCCATTCTGCCCCTTTGTTTTTTGCATTACAATCAGTCGGCGGCTGTTTCCGCGGTGTTGTTCGGTTCTGCCTCATGTTTATTGGCTCACAGCCCGAAGAACCGCGCGAACCAGGTTCTTTTTATCATCACAATGATTTTGATGTCTTGGATGAAGCCAAACATCGCGGGGTTGATGCTGGTGGGGTCATCCGTCTTCTTGTTGTTGGATAAGAGAACCCGGGTGCCTTTTGTGTACTGTGCTGGCATTGCCGTGGTTCTTTCGATTTCTCTCATGTTATGCTTTCGCTTGAATCCTTTTGGGTTGGTTGCCAGCTACATGGGATCGTCAGGCGGTCGGCTGTGGAATTTTTTGAATTTATACCGCAACCTTTGGCGGACCGATGCCCTCGAGGCCAGTATCACATTTCTTCTGCTTTCTCCGTTGTTTGCGGCCCTGATGCTGCGTGGAAATCCATTCAAAGGCTGCGTCAACAGCGGGCCGTTTTTTGTCACGATCAGCCATTTGGGCGCGGTCTCGACCTTGACTGGTTTTGTGGGTATGGCGACCAACTGTGAACACAATATGGTTGATGCCGTCATGGTTTTGAGTGGCATGTGCTTTTTGATTTTCAACGCTTCCGATCCTTCAGAGGTTGCGGCCAAGTCGACGCCTCTGCGGCAGATTGAAACGCGTTTGTGCGACATCTTTGCTTTTACTGGGGTCGTTTTTCTGGGCCTTTTTGGATTTCTTATGGGACTCAGTCGATTCCGTGTGGAGTCGATTGGACAGAATATGTTTTTCCAGGACGCCAAGCCGTTAAAGGTCTTTGCTCCCCCCTTCTTTGCCGGCCTGCGGACGGGGGAAATTTTTCTGAAAGTCCTGCAAGACATAGAGGCCACATTGGCCGCGGCTGGGCTAACGGATAAGGAGTCCGTTTTTTTCGGCCCAAGAATGGAATTTGCCTATGCTGCCTATCAGTTTATACCACCAAAAAACCAATACCTTTTTTGGCCGGGCACGGGAGAGGCTCGGCCGGAAGAAATCGAGGGTGCCGTATCTGATTTCATCAAGTGGAATCCCAAACTTTGCATCTTCTTGCTTAACGATTTCACCTATATGCCACAGTCTCTTCTTATTCACTTGTCTGCCCATTACGATGTCAGCAATACCCAGACTCTGACAGTGCTGCGATTGCGCGAAACGAAATAACATCATGAGCATCCGAGTCGCCGACTACGTTGCCTGTTTTCTTGCCGATCATGGAGTGAGGGACATCTTCGTCGTCACGGGTGGCGGGGCGATGCATTTGAACGATGCCATCGGGCGGGAAAAGCGCATCCGCTACATCTGCAACCACCACGAGCAGGCCTGTGCCATGGCGGCTGAGAGCTACGCCCGGCTGACCGGCCGGGTTGGCGTGGTCAATGTCACCACCGGCCCGGGGGGAATCAACGCCCTCAACGGGGTTTTCGGGGCCTGGACGGACTCGGTCCCGATGCTGGTCGTTTCCGGCCAGGTGAAGCGCGAGACGTGCATGGCGTTCCATGAGGTGCCCGGTCTTCGCCAGTTGGGCGATCAGGAGGCCGACATTCTGGGCATGGTCAAGGGCATCACCAAATACGCGGCTCTGGTCCGGGATCCGTCTGAAATCCGGTTCCATTTGGAAAAGGCCCTGCACCTGGCTCTTTCCGGCCGCCCCGGACCCTGCTGGATCGATATTCCCATCGATGTGCAGGGGGCCCGGATCGATCCATCGACCCTGACTGGTTTTACGGTTCCTGCTCCGGAAGGGATGGAATCCAAGGAGCTTCAGGCTGTGTGTGTCGACATCCGCCGGCGTGCGGAGGCGGCGCAGCGGCCGGTCATCCTGGTGGGTGCTGGCATCCGGGCCAGCCAGTCGCGGGACCGGTTGTTGCGGTTGTTGGAACATTGGGCCGTTCCCGTGACAACCGCTTGGAACGCGCAGGACGCGATTTGGAATGCCCACCCGCAATTCGCCGGACGCCCGGGTTCGATCGGCGACCGTGCGGGCAATTTTGCCGTGCAAAACGCGGATTTCCTTTTGGTGCTGGGCAGCCGGCTCAACGTCCGCCAGGTCAGCTACAATTGGCCATCGTTCGCCCGGGCCGCCTACAAAGTGGTGGTCGACATCGATGCGGCGGAGTTGCACAAGCCGACCTGGCGGGCGGATCTGCCCGTCCATGCCGACCTGCGCGAGGTGATCGACATCCTGACGGCCCTCGATCCGATCGCGTCCACACCGCAGCGCCAGAGGTGGTTGTCGCAGTGCCGGTCGTGGCGGGAGCGCTATCCTGCGACCTTGCCGGAATACTGGGACACGGACAACGGGGTCAATCCCTACTGTTTTGCCTCGGCACTCTTCGCACAACTGGCCGAGGACGAAGTGGTGGTCTGCGGGGACGGGACCGCCTGCGTGACCACCTTCCAGGCGGCGGACATCCGTGAGGGTCAGCGCTTGTACACCAATTCCGGTTGCGCTTCGATGGGCTATGATCTCCCCGGGGCCATTGGGGCCAGCGCAGCCCGGCCGGGACAACGGGTCGTTTGTTTGGCCGGGGATGGCAGCATCATGATGAACCTGCAGGAATTGCAGACCATTCAAACGCACGGGTTTCCGGTCAAAATATTCATTCTGAACAACCGGGGGTATCATTCCATCCGTCAGACCCAGCAGAACTTCTTTCCCGACGGAGTCATGGGTTGCGGGGAAGAGAGCGGATTGGGCTTCCCTGATTTTGGCAAACTGGCGGCGGTCTTTGGATTTCCCTACAGTGCCGCGCGGACCCATGCCGAGCTGGCTGGGGTGATTGCCGCGACTTTGGCACACACCGGGCCGGCGGTGTGTGAGATTTTCCTCGACTTGAACCAGCAGTTTGCCCCCAAACTGTCCTCGAAGCGACTGGACGACGGAACCATCGTCTCCCCGCCTCTGGAAGACCTGGCCCCTTTCCTGCAACGCGAAGAACTCGTCAAAAACATGTTCATTCCCGAATACCATCCCACCCCTAAAAAATCATGAATCTGCGCGAAAAACAAATGGTCGATCTGTTGATCGATCTCAAAGAAAACCACCACGTCGTAGGGGTGAAAGCCGAATTCGAGGCTGAAGGCACCCGCTTGGAAGAGGCCATGCGGTTGAAAGAAGTCAGTCTGAAGGCAGGACTCGGCATGACCCTGAAGATCGGCGGCTGCGAGGCCATCCGGGACATGTTTGAGGCCGCCAATCTGGGGGTGGTCCATCTGGTGGCACCGATGGTGGAAACGGCCTATGCGCTTAAAAAATACCTGAACGCCGTCAATATCGCCTTTTCCAAGGACCTTCAAAATGACGTGGATTTCCTGATCAACCTGGAAACCATCACCTCATGCCGGAATTTCGAGGAGATGCTCCAGCTTCCAGAGATTGCCCGGCTCAAGGGGATCGTTCTCGGACGCGTCGACCTCACCGGTTCCATGAATCTCACCCGGGAGGATATCAACAGCGATCAGGTCAAAAACCTTTGTTTGGAGATGGCGGCCAAGGCCAAGGCCCACGGCAAGGTGGTGGTGGTGGGCGGGGGCGTCTCCGTTCATTCGCTTCCCTTCTTCCGCTCCTTTCCTCCGGGACACATCGATCGCTATGAGACGCGCAAAGTGGTCTTTTCCTGCCCGGGAGCCCTCGAAAACAAGGAGGCGGCCTTCCTCAAGGCGGTCGAGTTCGAAATCAGCTGGTTGAAGAACAAGAAAGAATACTACACCCTGATCAGCCAGGAAGATGACGCGCGTTTGGTGATGATGGAGCAGCGCTACCAGAAACAGATCCAAGCCCTTTCCGCCGCCAAGGCCTGATACCATGCCAGTCGTGGTGATCACCGGAGCATCACGCGGAATCGGGAAAGCGATTGCCGAAGTCTTTGCCCGGGAATCGTGGAGTGTCATCGCCCCGGCGCGCGCCGAGTTGGACCTCTCCGACCCCGCTTCCATCCGCGCCTGGTGTGCCGGACCGGGGAGCGGGCAGGGTCCGATCGACGCCCTGGTCCACAGCGCTGGGATCAACCGTCCGCTTCCCGTCCGTGACATCCCCGATGAAGTGTGGGCCGAGACCTTCCAGATCAACCTCAATGCCCTGCGCCTTTTGCTCCAGGGCCTGGGCACCCGCCTGGATGGCGGGCGTATTCTGGCCCTCGGATCCATCTTTGGCTTGGTGTCCCGACCGGGCCGCGGGGCCTATGCCGCCAGCAAGGCCGCTTTGTCCGGTTTCATCCGCACCCTGGCGGTGGAAGAGGGCCCCAAGGGGACCCTGGCCAACGTGCTCTGCCCGGGGTATGTCGACACCGATCTGACCCGGAGCAACAACACCCCGGAACAAATCGCTTCGCTCTGCCAAACCATTCCGTTGCGCCGGCTGGCCAAGCCGGAAGAAATCGCCCACCTTGCCCACTGGCTTTGCAGTGAACAGAACTCATACATCACCGGGCAGTCGATTGTCTGTGATGGGGGATTCACCTCGTTATGACCCTGACCATCCGTTCCCGGAGCCATGACTACTCCGTCGAGGAGGCATCCCATTTGGCCGAGGCTGTCGCCCGGGTGAGCGCCTGCGGTCCGGTCTTTGCCTTGGTTGATGACTTTGCCCGGGGGCCTGCCCATGTGGCGGCGTTTGCCGGAATACCTCCGGAAAACATCCACTGGATCAAAGCGGACGAAGCGGCCAAGTCTTTCGACCAAATCGCCCCGATCATGGTCTGGTTGTTGGAGCGGGGCTTCCGCCGTGATGCCATCCTGCTTGCGGTGGGTGGCGGCGTGGTCCAGGACATCGCCTGCTTCATCGCCACGGTCATGCTGCGCGGGGTGAAGTGGCATTTGATTCCGACGACGTTGTTGGCCCAGTGCGACAGCTGCATTGGGAGCAAGAGTTCGATCAACATCGGTCGTTTCAAAAACCAAGTCGGCACCTTTTATCCACCCAACAGCATTTCCCTGGTGCCGGCAGTCCTGGCCGGCTTGCCCCGGGAGGAACGGGTTTCCGGGTTGGGTGAGGCGATCAAATTGCACCTGATCGCGGGACCGGAGAAATGGGCATGGCTGCTGGACCGGTTGGGGGCTTTTGATCAGCCGGATTTCCAGCTCGGACCGATCATCTGGAGCTGCCTGGAGATCAAGAAGCCGTTCATTGAGGAGGATGAATTCGACCGAGGTCGGCGCAATTTGCTCAATTACGGACACACCTTCGGCCATGCCTATGAATCGGCCACCGCCTACGCCATTCCGCACGGGATCGCGGTGACCCTGGGGATACTCACGGCCACCCACATCTCTGAACGCATCGGTTGGCTGCCCCAGGGGCAGTACCGGGAGATGTTATCCTTGCTGACGCCCTTTTTCGCCCCCTATCAGACTCTCATCAAAGGCGCGGAGTTGGACAAGATCACCGGCGCGATGAAGTGGGACAAAAAGAACACCGGTGGCCGGATCCATTGCATCCTCACCCGGGGTCCGGGCAAGATGGAAAAAACCGACGCCATCCCGCCCGAGGACTTGGCCCGGCACATGGGAAGTTTCCTGGAGACGCTGCCGTGAAAAAATTGACCGTGGTCACGCCCTGTTTCAATGAGGAGGACAACGTCATCCCGCTCTACGAGGCCATCCGGGAGCAAATGTCCCGTTTGCCCGGTTATGAGTACGATCACCTCTACATCGACAACTGCTCGACGGACCGGACGGAGGAACGCCTGCGGGCCCTGGCCTCGCGTGATTCCCGGGTCAAAGTGATTCTCAACGCCCGCAACTTCGGGCATATCCGATCGCCCTACCACGGACTCCTCCAGGCCACCGGGGATGGGGTCATCTACATGGCCAGCGATTTCCAGGACCCGCCGGAGATGATTCCGGAACTTGTTTCCCACTGGGAGGCTGGGGCACGGATGGTGCTTGGGATCAAAACGGAGAGCCGGGAAATGTTCCTGTTTTTCATGATCCGGCGCGCCTACTACCGATTGCTTTCCCGGCTCTCCGACATCGAATTGAATGAGAACAGCACCGGCTTCGGACTTTACGACCGCAGGGTGATTGATGCCCTCAGGCGGATCGATGATCCCTACCCCTATTTCCGCGGGATGATTTCCGAGATCGGATTCAAAGCGGTCAAGGTGCCTTTCACCCAGCCGTTGCGTACGCGCGGGTTCACCAAGAACAATTTCTACACGCTCTACGACATGGCCATGCTGGGCATCACCAAGCACAGCAAGCTGCCCCTGCGACTGGCCACCATGTCGGGTTTCATGCTTTCCCTGCTGAGTCTCCTGACCGGCCTGGGCTATCTGATTTACAAGCTGGTTTACTGGGACCGTTTTTCCGCCGGAGTCGCCCCGGTATTGATCGGGCTTTTCCTGTTCTGTTCGGTCCAACTGTTTTTCATCGGCATCCTGGGGGAATACATCGGGGTGATCCTGATCCACGTTCGGAAGCTTCCTCTCGTGGTGGAGAAGGAACGGATCAATTGCTGAGGACCGAGCAGCCCAACTCGAATCGAACAATCCCTTTCCCGATGTTGTCTCGTTGGCATGCCTCATGGACGGATTCCGACCTCGCAAGGCAGGTGGGGTTGATTCTGGCCGTTGCCGTTTTTTTTGGTTTCCTGCAGTGGGTCCGGCCTTATTTCTTCCTGACCGATGACAACCTGACAGGCTGGCACCCGATTGTCATGGAGGTGGGGCGTGGTCTCTTGGCGGGGAAAAGCCCCCTCCACAACCCTTTCCAATACGGCGGTTTTTCTATTCTTTCGGACCCCGGTGCTTTGGTGACGGTCAATCCGGTCGCTTTGGTCATCTCTGCGGTGACGGCGGCTACCGGAGCCCTGGCGGGGGCGGAGTTGTTCGCGTTTTTCGCCCTGTCCCTGTCGGCCTGGTCATTTTATCGATTGGTGGGTGTTTTGCGGGAAAGCTGGGGTGTTGACCTTTCCCCGGGTGCGGGTGTTTTGTTGTCGCTCAGTTATGCCTTCAACTTTTACGGGCTGACGATCGGTGCCAGTTGGGTCCAGTTCCTCGGCACCCAGGCCGCCCTCCCGTTGTTGCTGGGGGGCATCCTCGAGAAAGATGTGGTCCGTAGTTGGAAGTGGCTGTTGGCGGGTTCGTTTTGCAATCTCTGGTTGTCCCACCTCCATCCCTACCTTTATTCGACACTTTTCATGTCCATTCTGGTGTTGGCGTGGTTTGGGGTGCATCGGAATCCCATGCTCCTGGTGCGCTGGGGCGTATGCCAGACTGTGATGTTGCTGACGGTGTTGCCCATCCTGCTGCCCGGTTACCAGTCGGTGGGGCAATCATCGCGGTCGGAGGTGGTGGATGTGGTCAATACCTCCCTGGGGGGGGTTCATCTCCTGGCCCAGGTGGGAGGGCTTTTCGTGGCCCCGTTGGTTTTTTTGCTGCGCGGTGAGGCCAAATTTGATGAACAGGCGGTCTATTCCGATA
Organism: Candidatus Methylacidiphilales bacterium; assembly: GCA_033875315.1. Classification (NCBI taxonomy): domain Bacteria; kingdom Pseudomonadati; phylum Verrucomicrobiota; class Methylacidiphilae; order Methylacidiphilales; species Methylacidiphilales bacterium. The sequence continues at coordinate 94,820 of JANRJG010000024.1, read as the reverse complement.
TGACCCTGATGTCCGGGGTTTGTCTGTGCTTGTTCGTGGTGATGATTGGGGTGCACGGCCGGCGTTTCCCAATCTTGGTGGGCACGGCCGCCGCATTGAGCCTGGCGATTTTTTTCGTCCTGGGCGAGGCCCTGGCGGCGGTGATCTGTGCGGCATTCTTTATTGCGACGGTGGGGCTGTGGCAATGGTTGCGCGATCGCCGCACCTCGGCTTTGGAGTGGTGTCTGTTCGGGGTTTTGGGTCTGGTCATGTTGTTTGTCCAGCGTCCGGCCTGGCTGGCGGAGCTTTTGCTGCAGATCCCGGTCTTCAAGTATCTGCGCTGGCCGTTCCGGGAATGCCTGCTCATCGTTTTCCTGGTGCATGTGCTGCTCTGTTTTGGGGCGCGGTTTGTTTCTTCACGCTGGTTCAAGGGCGGGATCATGGCCGGTCTGTTGGTGGTCTTGGGAATGTTAGCTTATGCCGGTGCGCCGACGCTCAATCTCATGCCCCAAGACCGGCGGTTGATTCTGGGAGGACAGGCCCGAGCCTGGTGGGACGGCAACATGCGTGAACTGGACGATGGCAGGCGCTGGGTCCCGGTGATGGCGGAAAAAGACTTCAAACTTCTGCGCTATGACACCCCGTTCTGCCTCTTGGGGGCGTTCAACTACCCGTCGCTTTACCGGGTACCGAGCACGATCGGCTACATGGGCAATTGGATGAATTACCCCGGGGACATCACCTTCCAGGACTGCTACCACTGGTCGGGATTGATCTCCCCGGAAAAGTACGATGCCTTTTGTGCCGCGGGCAAGACATTCAACAAAGTGGTGCTGGAATTGAAGCCCGGCGGGATGCTCCTGACCGCTTCAAGCAGTCGCGGCTCACGGATGTTGTGGTTGCCATGGGTGCTCCGGGATGCCAGGAAAACGGGCTTTGCCTTCCCGGACGGGCCCCAGTGAAGCGGATGAACTCCGGATCCCCGGGGCACCCCCCGATAAAGTGGCACCGGCACCCAATCGTATGGACTGGGCGCGGTTGCCTTTTGAGGAATCAGTTCGATTCGGTATGATGCCGCCGGTATGACCCATTCATGCCCGGGAAAGTTCCACAGATGATGACTCGCCTCCGGATGTTGATGATCGAGAAAGTTGGGTGCCGGTATAAAAAAGAAATCCTGGGATACCTCTGGGTTTTTTGGGGAGTGGTGTTTTTTTATGTCGGGCTGCAGAGCGTTTGTCCGCATTACTTTCTGGGCGACGACAACGCAAACTACTTTCTACCTTTGTATGACCTGGTGGCGGCTTCTCCTTGGGAGGGGACGGGCCTGGCCTGGTGGAATCCCTACCAGGATCTGGGACAAGAAGTGCACTCGCGGGCGCAGCTGGCGGTACTCTATCCGCCGGTTTACCTGGCATTCGGGCTATCGCACCTCCTTTTCGCGAAGGCCACCGCGGGCATTGATATCCTGGCCGGGATGCATTTGGTTTGGGCGGCTTGGGGCATGTACACGCTGGCTCTTCATTTCCGGGCCGAGCGCAAGTGGGCGGTGATTTGGGGGTTGATGTGGGCGACTCAGCCGTTTGTCGTTCAATTGACCCGTTGCTGGATTTCAACGCTTTACACGGCTTCATGGATGCCGTGGATTCTTTTTGCCTTGTTATGGATGGCCGGCCGGCCGTCCGTGCCCCGGGCCCTTGTGTTGGCGGGCTTGCGCGCCATCCTGGTTTTTTCCGGGCATCCGCATTCCTTTTTGATTTTCAGTGCCATGGAGGGGGTGTTCGCGGTTGTCTCCCTGGCCGGCATGCCGGGGCCGGTCAAAAAGCCGTTTGTGGTCACCTATGTTTTTTCTTGGGTGATCACAGGACTTTGGGCCGCCCCACAGCTGCTTCCATTCGTGGAGGCGATGGAAGTTTCATCCCGGAGGGGACAGCCCATGCCGTTGGCATCCATGCTGGCCTGGTCGATGTATGTGCAGGATTGGTGGAATGCGCAATGGGGGGCCTGGCGGGGCGAGTCCTACATCATGTGGAACAACGGCGTATTCTGGCAAGGGGGGCCTTGGTTGATCGTGGTGCTTTGTGGGGTCATCGGGTGGGTGCGACAGAACAAGCCCGTCCAGCCGTTTCTCGCGCTTTTGGTTTCTTCCTTGTGCGCGTTCACGCTTTGCACCGTGTTGTATGTATTGGTGGCCTGGATTCCCATGTTTGATCGGTTGCGCTGGCCGGGCCGGAACTTTGTCGTCTTTGCCTTTTTGTTCATGGCGCTGGGCATTTTGATTATTTCACAACTTCCCCGCATGGGGCGAATGTGGCGGCTGTTCACGCTGGGTGCCGTCCTGCTTTCCCTGGTGGTTAACGGGGCCTACAGTCTTTTTTTCAGCAGGGCACACCCGTCCGGGGACCGGGTGCCGGAGGTGGCCTCGATGAAATCCATGTCGGAACGGATTCCGGATGCGTCGTTCCGCGCGGCGACGGTGTGGCCTGTGGAGGGACTGGATGCGTCGTGGAGGTATGCAGCATACAATTTCGGCACACTCTTGCGAAGTCCCCACTTTTCGGGCTACGACATCCTCCGCACCAAGGAACACAACGCATTTCTGAACACGTTCCACCACCACGGAGCCTTTGATCAATTCCCGGGGGAGGCCCAACTGGAACACCTTCGGCTTTGGGGCACCCGGTATTATTATGTGAGCAAAGAGGCGCTTCCGAAGCTGGGCGAATTTGGCATCCTTGGAGAAGATGCCGGGTTGAGGTTGGTGGAAGATACCGCTGCTCAGGCTCCGGCGCGCCTGGCCGGGAAACCTGTTCCGTTGGTTTGGAAAATCAATGGGGGCCGAGTCGAGCTTGCAGATCATGGGGAAGGGGGTTGGTTGGAGTGGGCCGTCTGGCCGGTCAAAGGGATGACGCTGTGGGCGGATGGCCGCCTACTGGAGTCGGGTATGCATTTTGATGGGACAAACCCACCCCGTGTGTGGGTGCCCGCGGGCACAAGGACGGTGGAACTACGGGTGGGATGTCCGGGTTTCCGGGCCGGGATGGCCATGGCGGGCGTTGGTTTGGTGCTGGCTGTAGGGGCTTGGGTGTTTTTTCCCGGGCACAGCGGGAAAGGGTTTCTTTCTGGCCGGCAAGGCCCCGGCCATGAGACGGTGCGTTGATTCCCGGTCCGCGCGGGGCGTGGGTTTTAATGCCGGGGCGCCGGGCTAATTTTCTTTCCCGCCACAATCAATCCTGAATAAAGTAGCCACCGTGCCATCCGCTCTCATGCCTGCATTGTCCGTGGTCATGCCTGCCTTCAATGAGGAGGCCACGATCGCGGGGGTGATCCGGGCGGTGTTGGACCAGTCCGTGGTGGCCGAGGTGATTGTGGTGGATGACGGTTCCAAGGACGGAACCGCTGCCATCCTCGATCGATTGGCAAGGGACGAACCCCGGTTGGTGGTGGTCTCCCTCGGGACCAACCAGGGCAAGGGTGCGGCTCTGGCCGCCGGATTTGCCCGGGCCCGTTTCCCTTATGTCATCATCCAGGACGCGGATCTCGAGTATGAACCGAAGGAATACCCCGCGCTTTTGGCTCCCTTGTTGGAGGGTCGTGCCGATGTGGTGTTCGGTTCACGTTTTGTGGGTTCGGGCACCCACCGGGTGCTCTATTTCTGGCATTACGTCGGCAACAAGGTCCTGACCACCCTTTCGAACATGGCGACCAACCTCAACCTCACGGACATGGAAACCTGCTTCAAGGTCTTCCGGCGGGAAATCATCCAGTCGATGCGGATCGAGGAAAAACGCTTCGGGATTGAGCCGGAAATCACGGCCAAGATCGCCCGCCACCGGCCCGCCTTGCGCATCTACGAGGTGCCGGTTTCTTATTACGGGCGGACCTACGAGGAGGGAAAGAAGATTGGTTGGAAGGACGGGGTGCGGGCCCTTTGGTGCATCCTCAAATACAACTTTCTTTCCCGTTGTTAGGATGGAACGTCAGGACGGCCAGAGGCCGGCTTGCACGAGTTGGCGCACCGCGGCCCCGGCCCAGTCCCGGTTGGCGGCCGGACTGGCCGGACTCGGATGGAGGATGCGGGCGAAACCCACCCCCGTGTCCCCCAAGGCCAGCCGGGCCCGTTCCTCGGCAAATCCGCCCACCCCCACCACCACCGAAGGTTGCATGAAGGCCACGGCTTCGCGGAGATGGCGGTCGCAGGCGGCAAAAAGCGGGGCTGTTTCGGCGGCCGGAAGTTTGTCGGGGGTGAGGTTGGCGCCGCTCGACGACATGAAGACCAGCGGGCAATAATTGGCCACAAAATGGTCGCGGAAGAAATCCTCCGCCCGGGGGAAGCGCATGGAAAAGAGGCCCCAGAGGCGTCTCCCGCTGACTTCGGATTTTTCACAGGCAAAGCCCTGGATCGGACGTTTGGGGTGTTCGGGGTCCGGGTGGCCGACCGCGCCCGTGAGGCCCATCCAGTCGCGCACGGCGGCAATTTCACCGAAGGGCACTCCGGTCTGGGCCATGCCCCAGGGGCCGGGGTTCATCCCTAGGAAGAAGATTTTTTTTCCGGGTTGTCCGAAACGCCGGAGGTATTCGTGGTGGGGACCGGAAGCATAGGCAAGCGGGTTGTAAACGTGGCTGACCGGTGGGGCGAAGCGCAACCGGGAGACGGCTGCGCAGAGCGTCTGAGCGGATGCGACAAGGGGTTCAGCGGGCATGGCGGCAGAAATGATCATGCATTTGCGCGGACATGACGCAACCATGGGAAAACGGAAAAGGACGCTTGTGGGGTTGAACCGCCGCGCCCTGCGACCTAGGATGGGGAGGTGAAGCGCGAAACCCGCCAACGCCAGGCCATCCGTAGGGTCTTTCAGGAACACCCGGCCCCTTTGCTGGTTGGGGACATTCTTCAACGCGGGCAGAGGCACCTGCCCTCGCTCAGCCAGGCCACCGTTTACCGCGCGGTCCGGGATCTGGTGACCGACGGGGTTCTCGCCGTGGTCGAACTGCCCGGAGAGCCGCCACGTTATGAACCGGCGGGCAAACAACACCACCACCATTTTGTTTGCCGCTCGTGCGGGGTCGTGTTCGAGCTGGAGGGCTGCCTCCCGGGATGGCGGTCGCTCGTTCCGGAGGGATTCCGGGTCGAGGCGCACGAAATCGTGCTTTACGGGTCTTGCCGCCCGTGCAGCATCGACTCGACTTCCATGAATGACCGTGACCGAAATGCGGCCCGCCGTTCCAGCCGCCTGGCCGCTTGAGCACCCGCGAAAACAGACTTTGGGCCGTGGCCTTGGCTTCCACCGGGGTCGTTTTCGGCGACATCGGCACCAGCCCCCTTTACACCATCCGGGAGTGTTTCGGCCTCCATCATGTTCCGGCCACCCACGCCAACGTCCTCGGGGTGCTTTCACTGATCTTCTGGTCCCTGACGGTCATCGTTTCGGTCAAGTACACGTTGCTGCTTTGCCGGGCGGACAACCAGGGTGAGGGAGGCGTATTCGCGCTCAGTTCTCTGCTTTCGGGAATCCGTGACCGACTGCATCCCCGGTTGTTGTGGGCGGTCGGGCTGATGGCCTTGGTGGGGGCTGCCCTGCTGTATGGGGACGGGATGATCACCCCTGCCATCTCGGTCCTGGCGGCGGTCGAGGGTCTGAAGCTAGTCAGCCCGGTCTTCGAGCCTTGGATTGTCCCGCTTGCCGTGGGGATCCTGTTCCTTTTGTTTTTCATCCAGAACCACGGATCGGCCAGGATCGGGTTCATTTTTGGCCCCATCATGGTCGGTTGGTTCGTGACCCTGGCCATCCTCGGGTGGATTCAGGTCATCCAGGAGCCCGGCATTTTCCGGGCCCTCAATCCCTGGCATGCCGTGCACTTCCTTTTCACCCAGGGAACCGTTTCGCTGATGGTCCTTGGCGCCGTTTTATTGTGCGTAACGGGGGGTGAGGCGCTGTACGCGGACATCGGGCACTTCGGCCGGAAGCCGCTCCAGGCGGCCTGGTTCAGCCTCGTTTATCCGTCCCTGTTGATGAACTACCTCGGTCAGGGGGCGTTGATCATGCGCGACCCATCTGCGGTGGAGCATCCCTTTTACCGCATGGTTCCGCAGTTCGCCCTGGTACCCATGGTGTTGCTGGCCACTCTGGCCACGGTCATTGCCTCCCAGGCGATGATCACCGGGGTGTTTTCGTTGACCCAACAGGCTGTCCAGCTTGGGGTGCTGCCGCGCCTGCGGGTGTTGCACACCTCGGACCGGGTGCGGGGCCAGATTTATATGCCCGGAGTCAATTTTATCCTGATGCTTTCCTGCATCGGCCTGGTTCTGGCTTTCCGCAGTTCCAGCAATCTGGCGGCGGCCTACGGGCTCTCCGTCACGTTCGGGATGGTCATCAGCACGCTGCTTTTCGCTTTGGTCATGTGGAAATTGTGGAAGTGGCATCCGGCCGGGGTGGCGGCCTTGACCGCTCTATTCCTGGCCTTCGAGCTGCCCTTTGCCAGCAGTTGCCTGCTCAAGATGCACGACGGGGCCTGGATACCACTGGCCACCACCATCCTGCTGCTGACCGTCATGCTCACCTGGCAGCAGGGCCGCGAATACCTCGGGCGGCGCATCCGGGAAAACCTCTTTCCGATCGAGCTTCTGCTCAAGGAAATTGCCGACGGACGGATTCTCCGCGTTCCCGGCACCGGGGTCTTCATGTCCTCGATATCCCAGCAGGTGCCGCCCGTGCTGGTCCACCACCTCAAACACAACAAGGCATTGCATGAACGTGTGATTCTTCTGACCGTGCAGTTCGCCGAGGAACCCCGGGTCTTTGCCTCGGGCCGCGCCCGGGTCGAGGAATTGGCCCCTTCTTTCCACCGCGTGGTGCTCCACTACGGCTTCGCCGAGGAACCCCGGGTCATGGACGATCTGACCGCGGCCCTGGACCTCTCCCCGGGCCAGCGCACGGGCATCAGCTTCTATCAAAGCCGCGAGGTCCTGCGCATCACCCCCAAACCGGGCATGTCGGTCTGGGGCAAAAAACTCTTCAATTTCATCGCCCGCACCACCCGCCCGGCGGTCGGCTACTTCGACCTCCCTCCCGGCCAGGTCATCGAACTCGGCATCCAGATCGAACTTTAGCCTGCTTATCGCGCGGTGCGGGAACGCTGTGAGAATGGCTCGCCGGTTGAAGGCCATCCTGATTTGCGGAATGCCGGGCGGTCTTGCGCCGATGGCCGGACCACGATAGTTTGGCCGGATGCCTGTAAAGACCGACCCGCTCGTCGCCCGCATGCTGGATTCCTATGCGGCCATCGGCGGTATCAACCATATCGACGGGGTCAACCTGCCCTCGAAGCAGGTCATCGCCGAGATCACCCGCCTGTTGCTCCGCCTGCTTTTTCCTGGTTTTTTCAACAATGACCTGGTCTGTGGCCAGACCGTTGAGGAGGTCACCCGGAACAAAATCGAGCTGGTGTGCCGTGATCTCAGTTTGGAAATTGCCAAGAGTCTGGAATTCGACCCGCCCGGACCGGTCCATGCCGGGCGATCGGCTGAGGAAACCACCTGCGCGTTTTTGCAGCGTCTGCCGGCATTGCGCGAAATGCTCAGCACCGATGTGGCGGCGGCCTTCAACGGAGATCCCGCCGCCGGGAGCATGGAGGAGATCATCCTGGCCTATCCTGGCCTGGAGGCCATTTCCGTTCAAAGGATGGCCCATGAACTCCATGGGCTCGGCGTCCGCCTGATCCCGCGCATGATGACCGAGTGGGCCCACTCCCGCACCGGCATCGATATCCACCCGGGTGCAGACATCGGGAGTCATTTTTTCATCGACCACGGCACCGGTGTGGTGGTCGGAGAGACCTGTGTCATCGGCAACCACGTCAAAATTTACCATGGTGTGACCCTGGGGGCCCGGTCGACCTCCGGCGGCCAGGATCTCCGCGGAACCAAACGTCATCCGACCATCGAGGACCGGGTGACCATCTACCCGGGGGCCACCATCTTGGGCGGCCAGACCGTCATCGGTGCCGGTAGCACCATCGGCGGCAACGTCTTCCTCATGAACAGCGTGCCTCCTGAAAGTCTGGTCTATTATGAGGAGCATTCCGTGGTGGTCACGACCAAGCAGCGTGGTGGAGATTCCCTCGTCTACGTCATTTGAAGGAGAGGGGAATCGGCGTTTGCATTTAACCGGACCCGCCTTACGCTGCACGCATGCCCACCGAGGGATTGGAAAAAGCCCAGGCCGCCCTGGAGACCACATTGCAGGACCTGTTCACGGAACAGAAGGACACCTACCACTACGGTGAGTGGTTCGAGCCGTTGTATTTCGATCTGGCGGAGTTCGTCGGACGCAAGGGCAAACGTGTCCGCCCCCTGATGTTCCTCCTCAGCTACCGTGCCTTTGGCGGCAATCTTCCCCCGGATCATCCCGGCTTGATGCGTGTGGCGGCTTCCCTGGAGTTGCTCCACACCTTCATCCTCATGCACGATGATGTCATCGACCGGTCCGACACCCGGCGCGGCCTGCCGACTTACCACAAGCTGGTGGAGCAACGCATCAGTGCCTTCGAGGGCAGCGATCGGGTGGGTGAAAATGTGGCCGTGGTCATGGGTGATATTGTGTTCGCCATGGCCCTGCGTGTCCTGAACCAGTCCGGCTTCGACCCCCTCGTGCGCGCCCGGGTCATGGAGAAGTTTCTTGGATACACCGTCGACACCGGGGTGGGTGAAATCTATGACATCCTTTTCAGTGTGCGCGACATCGCCCAGCTATCGGCCGGGGAAATCGAGCGGATGTACCACCTCAAGACCACCCGTTACACCTTTGAAGCCCCCTGCGTCATCGGAGCCATCCTGGCCGGGGCGGAGGAAACGAAAGTGGCGGCCATCCGTGCGGTGACGGATCCTCTCGGTCTGGCTTTCCAGATCCAGAACGATCTTTCCGAATGCCGCTTTGCCGACCCGCTGGAGATGAGTTCGTGCACCGACCTGTTGGAGGGCAAAAAAACCCTGGTGGTGCGTTGCGCCTACGACCGTTTGGATGAGGTGGACCGCTCCTTCCTCCAACTGTGCCTCAATTCCGCCCGCCGGACGGAATCGACGCTGGTCAAGCTGCGCGATCTCATTCTCAAATCCGGTGCCCTGGAGGTCATGAAGCAACGGGCGGAAGACCTCTTCACACAGGCCGCTGGGGAGGTGGATTCGGGCGTATTCACCGAAAACGAGTCCGCCCGCATCCACACGGCTTTGCGTCTCATCCGTCAGCAGGCACGGGTGATGGTTTGATGCGCAAGTTTTTGCGCTTGCCGCGGGGATGGCAAGGGGCGTTGATGGGGGCCGCATGGACTTGATTGTTGACCGATCCTACCGGGCCGCGGCCGATGTGACCCGCTTGCACGCCAAAAGCTTTTACTTTGCCTCGGTGGCTTTGCCGCACGATAAAAAGCGCCACGCCTACGCGCTCTATTCCTTTTGCCGGTATCTGGACGACCGGGTGGACCGGGCTGATTCCCCCGCGGCCATGGACGAAGCGGTGCGGGAATTGGAGGATTTTGTCGCGCGGGTGGCCTCGGGATCCGGCACCATCACCGGGGAGCGCCGACGCCTGCCCTGGGTCGATGCTTTTTTGCACACGACCGAAGTCTGCGGGATTCCCGCGGATCTCTACCGCGACCTGCTGCACGGGGTGCGTTTGGACCGCGCGGAAGTGGAGTTGCCCGACTGGCCCTCCCTCAAGTCCTATTGCTATTACGTGGCCGGAGTGGTCGGTCTGATGATGACCCGGATTTTTGGCATGGAAGACCGGACCCACGATCCCCGGGCGGTGGAATTGGGCGAGGCCATGCAACTGACCAACATCCTCCGGGACGTGGCGGAGGATCTGCGTCTGGGGCGGGTCTATCTGCCAAAGGAGGAACTGGCACGTTTCGGGCTGGACCGCGCATTCCTGGCCCGCGGGCAGGTCACGCCGGAGTGGCGCGAGTTCATGCGTTTCCAGACCGGGCGGGCCCGGGCGGCCTACGCTTCCGCGGAACCCGGCATCCGTGCCCTGCCACGCGACGGTTCGCAACGCACGGTCTGGTTGATGAGCACCATCTACGCCGGCATCCTCGATGCGGTGGAAGAGGCGGACTATGATGTTTTTACCGCGCGCCGCCATGTCCCGCTCTCCCGCAAGTGCCTGCTGGCCATGCGGGTGTGGTTCCGGTGATAAACACATTTTGATGATGACCTCGCCTTCCGGACGAGGTTAGTATTTTGTTTTTCCATGATCGCGGCCAGAAAAGAACCCCTGCTGGATGAATTGTTCTACCGGGCTTATCTCCGCCCGAGCCTGAGGCGTCATTTTCATACCATCCGGATCCGTGGCATGGGCCACCTGCGTGGCCTGCCCGCGGGACGTTCGGTCATTGCCTTTGCCAACCACACCAACTGGTGGGACGGGCTCATCATCTTCTTTCTCACCCGGTTTGTGCCCGAGCGCCAGTTTTTTTGCATGATGGAGGAGAAGCAGCTCCGCCACTACCGGTTCTTCACGCGACTCGGGGCCTTTTCTGTCGACCCCGGCAACAGCCTCCGGGCCGCCGGCGCGGTTTTCTACAGCCTCAAGCTTCTCAAGCGTCCCGACACCATGCTCTGGATTTTTCCCCAGGGCAAAATGGTCGGCTCCCAAGACCCGGTGGAAATCCGTCCCGGGGCCGGCTTCATCGGCCAGCGCAGCAACCAGTCGCTGATGATTCCGGTGGCCTTCCGCTACGCCTTTTTCCGTGAGCAACGTCCCGAGGTCCTGATCGCGGTGGGCGAGCCCCATACCGCGGCGGAGGTTTCCGAAGCATGGATCCAGCAGAGTCTCCAGCAATTGGCCGATGAGCTTCGGGAAAGCGAAAGCTCCGGTGACTTGTCAGGCTTTGAGCCTCTGATGAATCCGGGATGGTCGGTCAACAAGGTTTGGGAGGCGGTCATCCATTTCCTGCGTGGACGCTGGCACGAATTCAAGCCGGTCAATTGAGCCGCCCTTTCACCATGTCCGTCCTGGATTACCTCGCCCTGGCCGGTTTTCTCATCACCCTGGGATTGGGTTCCAACCTCGCCGCCAATCTGTTGTGTTTCCGCCGCCCGCGGAGCCGGGCCATCCCTTCCTCGGAGGTCCCCCTGGTCTCCATTCTCGTGCCCGCCCGCAATGAGGCCGGGAGGATCGGGCCGTGCCTGGAATCCCTGCTCCACCAGGATTGGCCCAGGTGGGAAATCCTCGTGCTTGACGACCGGTCCGATGACGGCACGGCGGAAGTGGTGGCCGCCTTCAGCGCCCGCGAACCGCGTATCCGCTGTATTTCCGGAACCGCGCTGCCGCCGGGTTGGACTGGAAAGGCCTGGGCCTGCCACCAGTTGGCGGAACAGGCCGCCGGTGAATTCCTGCTTTTCACCGACGCCGATACCCGGCACGAAACAGGCTCACTGGCGTCGGCGATGGGGGAGGTGGAGCTCGGACGCCTGGATCTGGTTTCACTCTGGCCGCGCCAGGACGTCCGGACTTGGAGCGAACGTGCGGTGGTCCCCTTCATGCTGGTGCTCCTGTTGGTTTTCATGCCCCATTGGATGCCCGGGCGGCGCCGCAGCCTGGGTGCGGCCAACGGCCAGTTCATGCTTTTCCGGAGGACTGCCTATCAGAAGATTGGTGGACACGGGGCCGTGCGTTGCCATTTGGTCGACGATGTCGCCCTGGCGCGGGAATTGAAATCCTCGGGTGGCCGGGTGCGGAATCTGGATGGCAGCCGGATGGTGTCCTGCCGGATGTATGAATCGTATCCACAGCTCTGGGAAGGGTTTTCCAAGAATCTGCGCGCGGGCTTCGAGGCCTCGACGTCCGCCTTCCTTGTGTTTCACGCGGTGGAGTTTTTATGGGGACTGTGGCCGTTCCTGGTCCTGCTGGGCGGCGCAGCCGGTGTGTCCGGCCTCGGGCCGGTGGCTTTGGCCCTGGCGGCGGGCCAGGTGCTGTTGGTCCTGCTGCAGAGGTTTTGGATTGCCTGGCGCTGCCGCCAACCACTCCCCGGTGTGGCCTGGCACCCCCTGGCCCAGTTGTTGGTGCTGGCCATCGCGTTGAATTCCTGGCGCTGGCATGCCGCGGGGAAGATCCGTTGGAAGGGCCGGGTTTATCCGGGGTAGGATCATGGCCGGTTCACCCAGTGGCCGCCCTGTTTCCCCTCCTGCCTCTGTCTTGTAGACGGGGATACCCATCCCTGTTGCCCTGGTTCTCAGGCTGCGGCCAGCCGGCCGACGACAAAGAGCATGAGAGTCAGCGCAAGTACACCTGCCGCACGCAGGTCGGTCTTCCAGCCGACCGGGCTGTGCAGCGGGGCCAAACGGGCCAGGAGAAAGCTGAGCACGAACCAGGCGGCGTAGTTTTCCGCCGGCACCCGGCCGTCGTGCCATTGCCAGTAGCCCCGCACCTGCCAGGCAAAAGGTTCCATCACCCAGTCGAATGCGGTGGCCGCCGAAGCGGTCAGCAGGCAAAGGCTTCGGCGTCCGGCATGGGGCAGCAAACGCCGGAAGGTCAGGTAGAATCCGGCCACCACCATCCACCAGGCCGCCGGGATGGCCAGGGGCAACGGACCAATCTGCGGGCCCATCCGTCCGAGGTAGGTGTAGGAGCCGAATGGGAAACCCGTCAGGGTGCCGATGGTCTCGACCAGTCCCGAACCCACCGCCACCACCCAGACCGCTTTCCAGGCGTCGCGCCGTGGCAGGACCCCGGACGCCGTTGTCCACACCACGATGGCGCCAAAAAGCAGGAACAAAAAATCCCCCCAGTGCAGACAGGCCAGGGCTGCCGGCTGGAGCGTCGGTCCCAGATCGAGCGCCAGCACGGTTTGCTCCGTCACCCCGGCGGCCATGATGAACAGGCCCACCGTCGACCAGATGAGGAAAATCCACCAGACGGCCTCCGAGAATCGGTCCTCGGGTGAAAGCCGGAGGAAGTTGTGCCAGTGGCCGTGAAGTGATTGTCGGATGCGGCTGATCATGGCCGGCTTCCTCCATCGCCAAACCGGCGGAGGATCTTTTCCACCGCCATTTGCGCGCTCAGCAGGACCAGCGGGATGCCGCCCCCGGGGTGGGTGGTGCCGCCAACGAAAAAGACCGAGGGATCCAGCCGGGATTGGAGCGGGGGTCGGAGCAGGGCGGTCAACGGGCTGTGCGAGGCCCAGCCATAGAGTGCGCCGCCGGAACTGAGGTCGCGGGCGGCAAAGTCCGCCGGGCTCAGGGCCTCTTGGTGGCGGATCGAACCACGCAAGCCGCTCAAACCCCGACGCTCCAACATTTGGATGATTTCTTCAGCATAGGACTCCTTGCCTGTGGACCAGTCGACCGTGCCGTCGTCCGCCGGACAATTGGCCAGGATGAAGAGGTTGTCTCCACCGGGCGGGGCATCGGCGGGATCACTGTGCGCGGTGGCACTGAGATAGAGCGTGGGTTCCCCAGGGGGAATCCGGCGTTGGAAGAGGTCGTTGAATTCCGTCCGGTAGTCCTGGCTGAAATAGATGTTGTGGTGGCTGAGTTGGGGGAAGCGGCGGTCCACGCCCAAGAGGAGGACAAAGCCGGAGAGGGAAAGCGCCGGTTTGGCCAGACGGGCAGCCTCGGCCTCGTGACCGGGAAAGCGGATGCAGTCGCGGTGGGCCCGGATGACATCGCCATTGAACACAGTGCAGTCGGCCTGGAGGATTTCGCCACCGCGCAAGTGAATGCCGGAGGCGTCGATTCGGAGGACTTCCGTGGCGGTTCGCACAGTGATCCCGCGCTCGCAGGCCAAACGGGTGAGGGCTTCGGCGATGCGGGCCATGCCGCCGCGGACATACCAGGCGCCGAAGGTGGCTTCGACATAGGGGATGACATTGAAGGTGGCCGGGGCGGCGTAAGGGCTGCTGCCGTTGTAGGTGGCGAAGCGTTTGAAAAGCTGGCGCAGATGGGAATCGGTGAAATAACGGTCCACAGTCTGGCTGACAGACTGGAAGGTGGCGACTTTGGGGAGGTGGATCAGTTTGTGCCAGTTAGCCGGATGGAAGGCCTTCCACAGATCCTCCGGCGGACGGGTCAAAAAGGCTTCTCCGGAAAGCTCGTAGATTCCCTGGGCGTAATGGAGGAACCGGGCCACCTCCGGGCGTTGGAAAAAGGCCTCATCTTCGTCGATCGACGTTCCATCAGGCCAGAAGTAGCGGCAGACCGGACTGATCCGTTCAAGGGAGAGGTGATCCGACGACCGGGCTCCGGCGGCGGTGAAGAGGTCCTCCAACACCCAGGGCATGGTCAGGAGGGAGGGGCCGGTGTCCCAGCGAAAACCGGCCGCGCGGATTTCCACCGCCTTGCCGCCGGTTTGGGCGTTTTTTTCCAACAGGGTGACCCGGGCCCCGGAGGCGCGCAGCCGCAGGGCCGCCGCCAATCCCCCGAGTCCCCCGCCAATGACCACGGCGTGGAAGGATTCGGGCAACTGCGGCATCTGAAGAGCCATAGCCCGAAAACGATCCAACACAAGTCGCGCGGGGGATGATCGGACACGGACAGTGGGGGCCTTATCCCGGGATCCGGGACGAAATGGGGCAGATCGATACGCGGAAAACATCCGGCGCTTCCGGTCCGCATCCGCTGAGCAGGACTATTCCTCGAAGCTTTCCTGGGAACGGGCGTTCGCGGAGGGTGCTCCCCCGTGGCGGAACATCTCCCACTTGGGAAAGAGGCCCCAGGCCAGCAAGGACGCCAGTTCCTTGCTGGCTTTCGTGGGAGGGGTGTCCGCTCCGATGGTTTTGTTGACATCAAAAATGAAAGGTTTTCCGTCTTCCATCACGTAGTCGATTTTTCCGTAGTCCAATCCGAGTTTCTGCCGCAGGGATCTCAATTCGCCGTGGATCGGCCCGGCCGCATGGTGGATCAAGCGACCACTGGTGAAGATGGGTTCCCTGCCGATTTCGGTTCGGAGACACTCGGCTTCTCCAAGAAAGTAATACTCCCGAAGGACGAATTCATCGCCGTATCGTTCTGTGCAAAAGCGTTGAACGACCCATTCGGGGTTGTCGTAGATCCCCGGGGGGACCAGCCGGGGTGAGGCGAAAACGGTGTAGGATTCCTTGCTGAGGCTGGGTGGGGGAGGGTCTGCGGCGTTCTTCCGGAAAGGCCAACGGTTGGTCAGCCGGGGCCACCGTGCGGGGGGATGTTGCCGGTTCCATTGGCGCACTTCAGGAATACCCGCATGATTGAGGTTGGTTTTCACCATCACCGGCCCCTCGTAGCCGTCTCCAGAACGGATCACGCCGCTGGTGCAGGTGCGTTTGGCGATGGAGTCCGCTCTGGCGTTGAGGGTTGTGGCATAACGCGTGGCTTCTTTCGCGTAGCCGGAGGGCACGAACGTGAGGTCGACATGGACAAAAACGGCATCGGCCCCGGGCCAGTGGTGGGGCGAATCGACATCGAGGATGCGGCAGCCCCAGCTTTCCCAAATCGGACGCATCGCCGAGACCAAGTAACCCCCGTGGCGTGTTCCACCCAGGGCTTCGTGGGCCATCAGCAGGGTGCGGCGCGGCGGGGGCTTTCCGCCGCGGGTTGCAGGGTTCATTCCAGGGTTGGCCGGGATTCCCGTTATATCTTTCCTTCCGCCCGGGTGGACCGGCGGTGGAGGGTCTTGCGCGAGAGATCGTGGCGGGCCTCGATGAACCGCACGGTTCCGCTGCGCGCGCGCATGAGCACGGAATGGGTCACGCAGATGTTCCCGGTCACTTCCACGCCCTTGACCAGCGGGCTCTGGGTGATGCCGGTGGCGGCGAAGATGATGTTCTTGCCCATGGCCAGGTCGCGCGACATGAATTGCCTGTCCAATCGGTCGCCCCAACCCGCCTGGATGAGCGATTGGCGTTCGGCTTCATCACGCACCCAGATCTTGGCCCGCATGCCGCCCCCGAGGCAGCGCAGGGCCGCCGCCGCCAGCACGCCCTCGGGCGCCCCGCCGATCCCGGCATAGAGGTCGATGGGGGAGGACTGCATGGCCGGGGCCAGGGCGGCAGCGATGTCGCCGTCGACGATCATGCGCAGGGCCGCGCCCTTGCGGCGAATATCCTCGATCAACGCGGCGTTGCGCGGCCGGTCGAGCACGCAGACCACGACGTCGCGGGGGTCTTTGCCCAGAATCCGGGCCGTCACATCGATGACCTCGCCGATCGGTGCGTCGATATCGATGGGGAGGGAGGGATCGTCCATCCAGGCACGGCGGACAGCGAGAGGATAGGCCAGTTTTTGCAGGTAGAAGGCCGGGATGGCCTGGAGGCACGAGGTGCAGTCCCCCTCGATCTGGGCGGCCACGAGGCAGCTGAGGGAATTGGACATGCCCTTGCTGACGTTGGTGGTGCCGTCGACCGGGTCGACGGCGATCTCGAAGCGCGGGCTTTCCGGACCGCCGTAGCCGAGGCGCTCCCCGTAGAAGATCCCCGGGGCCTCGTCCTTGATGCCCTCGCCGATGACCACCTCGCCCCGGATGTCCATCAGGTCGAACATCCCGCGCATGGCGTCGCAGGCGGCGGCATCGGCATCTTCTTTGCGGCCCTTGCCGAGCCAGGGGAGGGTGGCCAGGGCGGCCATTTCGGTGGTGCGGAGAAAGTCGAATTCCAGTTGGCGTTCGACGTCGATGAGGGGGCGGTCGGGCATGTCTCCACATATGACGGAATTTCATGCGCTGGCGATGTTTTCTTGATCATGGGTGGGACTTGGCGGGGCGCACATCCGCGTTAAGGTGCGTTCATGGAACGCCCCGCCCGTGCCGCCGCCCTGCTCGCCCGCTTGAAGGCCCTCTATCCCGGGGCGCACTGTGAACTCGAGCACCGCAACCCCTTTGAGTTGCTGGTGGCGACGATCCTTTCCGCGCAGTGCACCGACGTGCGGGTCAACAAGACCACCCCGGAATTGTTCCGGCGGTTCCCCACGGCGGAAGCGATGGCCGCCGCAAAAACGGAGGAGCTGGAAGCGATCATCCGGCCGACCGGATTTTACCGCAACAAGGCCAAATCGATCCTCGGTGCGGCCCGGGCGCTGGTGGACCAGCACGGCGGGAATGTGCCCTGCGATCTGGAAACACTCCACGCGCTGCCCGGGGTCGGACGCAAAACGGCCAATGTGGTTCTCGGCGACGCCTTCGGCATCCAAGAGGGGATTGTGGTCGACACCCATGTCGGACGACTGGCCCGCCGCTTCGGCCTGACCCGGCACCAGGATGCGGTCAAGGTGGAGTTCGCCCTGATGCCCCTGATCCCGCGCGGGGACTGGACCCGGATCTCGCACTTGTTGATCTGGCATGGGCGTCGTCGCTGCAAGGCGCAGAATCCGGACTGTGCGGGCTGTGAACTGCGTGACCTCTGTCCCTCTGTGGACCGGGCGGCCCCAAAAAAGCGCAGGCCGGCGCTGGACAAGCGGCGGGACCGGACCAAAATCAAGCCGTGACCCAACCCACAAAAGCCGGAATCCGGATTGCCGCGCTCCTCGAGCGGTTGGAAGGGCGTGCCCGTGGCGGGCCGGGACTGTATCCGGTCCGTGAAGCCGGGGATTTTTTTCTCCTGGCCCAGGCGGGATTGGGCTGGAAGCCTTTTCCGTTTTCCGACATGGAGCGGTTGGGGACTCCGGAAATGAACACGCTGGCCGGGGCGTTGGACAATCTCCTGCGCGATCCTGTTCTCGGCCGCCAATGGGCCAACCGGCTTCTGCTCCTGCAAGGGAGGGGTGGCCTGGCCGCCGTTCCTGCCGGAGCCAGCCGCCGGGACACCGATCCCTCCGATGCACTGCTCACAGTCCTGCGGAGCGGGGAAAACACTTGCCCGGCTCCCCGCGTTCGCACAGCCTCCTGATATGGCGCTTGGATTGGTCGTTCTCATCGGTTTAGTGATCGTGGTGGTGGTGTTGCTGGCTGTGGCCGGTTCATTCATCGGCATCTACAACCACCTGGTCACCCTGCGCAACCGGACCAAGAACGCCTACGCCCAGATCGATGTCCAGCTCAAGCGCCGCTACGACCTCATCCCCAACTTGGTGGAAACCGCCAAAGGTTACCTCAAGCACGAGCGTGAAACCCTCGAAGCGGTCATCGCCGCCCGCGCGAGCGCGGTCAGTGCCAACCAGAAGGCCTCCTCCGACCCCTCGGACGCCGCCGCCATCCAGGGCGTGGCCTCCGCCGAGGGGAACCTCCAGGGGGCCCTCGGACGGCTGCTGGCCGTGGTGGAATCCTATCCCGACCTCAAGGCCAACCAGAACATGATGCAGTTGACCGAGGAACTGACCTCGACCGAGAACAAAGTGGCCTTCGCCCGCCAGGCCTACAACGACTCCGTGCTTTCCTACAACACCGCCCGTGAAACGTTCCCCAACAACTTGTTGGCGAACTTTTTCGGCTTTCAGGCGGCGCAGCTCTTCGAGGTGGCCAATCCAGCCGAGCGCGAGGCCCCCAAAGTCAGCTTCACCTGATCCGCTGCGCTCCCAACCTCCCGACCATCTGATCATCTGACCACCTGGGCCCGCTGAACGGGGCCGCACCCGACCGACCCGCGATGGATTTCTTCGCCCACCAGGACCGCGCCAGGCTCCTGACCCGCCAGTGGCTGGCTTATTACGTCCTCGCCCTGGCCGGGACCATCCTCGCCACCTATGTCCTGGTGGTGATGGTGTTGGGCATGATCGAGCACGAGAAGCGGAGCCCGACCCTTTTGCGTGAGCGGGAGGGATTCACCACCGGATTGAGTGCGCCCTTCCCTGGGCAGGGGTGGTTTGATCCGGGATTGTTTGTCGCCGTGACCGGGGCAACCTTGATCCTGGTGGCCGTGGGCAGCGGGTGGAAGACCCTGCAATTGGCCGGAGGCGGCGCCACGGTGGCCACCCTCCTGGGCGGACGCCCGGTCCCGCCCGGCACCTCCGACCCCGACAAGCGACGGCTGCTCAACGTGGTCGAGGAAATGGCCATCGCCGCCGGCCTGCCTGTGCCCGCGGTCTATGTGCTCGACGACGAGGAGGGGATCAACGCCTTTGCCGCCGGAAACGTCCCGTCCGACGCCGTCATCGGCGTGACCCGGGGGACGATCGAGCGGTTGACGCGGGATGAGTTGCAAGGGGTGGTGGCGCACGAATTCAGCCACATCCTCAATGGGGACATGCGCTTGAATGTCCGCCTGACCTGTCTGACCGCGGGTATTCTCTTCCTGGCCGTGATCGGCCGGACCCTGCTGGAATCGCTGCGCTATGCCCGCTTCTCCAGTGGACGGAAAGACAAGGGCGGTGGTGCGCTTCTCCTGGTCGTCGTGGGCGCCGGGCTCGGCCTGATGTTGATCGGGTCGATCGGTCATTTCTTCGCCTCCCTCATCCAGGCCGCCGTCTCCCGTCAAAGGGAATTCCTGGCCGATGCCTCCGCGGTCCAGTTCACCCGTAATCCGGAGGGCATCGGCGGGGCCCTGCTCAAGATCGCCGGTTTGGGAAGGAACAACCGCCTGCGCTCCAGCCATGCGGTCGAGGCGGGTCATTTCTTTTTCAGCGACAGCGTGACGGCCCGCTGGTTGGACATCGGGGCCACTCACCCGCCGTTGGAGGAACGCATCCGCCGCGTCGCCCCGCAATTGTTGGAGGAGGCGCATCTGGAAAGCCGGGCCGTGCGGCCCGGGGGTGCTTCTACTTCCTCTGCCCCGTACTCGGGAACGGGAGCAGGCTTGGCCGACTCACTTGGCGTGGCGGCCCTGGCCCCGGGAACGACCGTGGAACCGGTGGTCCGGGACAGCGCCTGGCCGGAGGCCGGAGCCGAACACCTGGCCTATGCGGCGGACCTGCTGGCCAACCTTCCCGGAATCTTGAGCGAGGCGGTGCGGGAACCCTACGGGGCCCGTGCGTTGGTCTTTGCCCTGCTCTTGAGCCACGACCCCGAAGTGGAGGCGCGGCAACTGGCCAGCTTGCAACGGATGTCGGAACCGCTCTTGCGACAGGAAGCCCTGCTCCTGCGCGGACCGCTCCGGCGATTGGACCGGAGGGTCCTGCTGCCTTTGGTCGATCTGGCCCAGCCGACCCTGCGCCTCTTGTCTCCCGCCGCCTACCGTGAATTCCGGCTCACCCTCGAAGTGCTGATTGAGGAAGATGGCGAGATCGGTTTGCTGGAGTATGCGCTCTTGAAATTGGTCAAACGCCGCCTGGACCCTTTGTTTCCCGGAATGATTCAGGTGAAGGAAGGGGTCCCGGCGCGCGAGCCCCGGACGCTGGAAGCCGCCTGGCCGGATATCCAGACCCTGTTGGCGGCGTTGGCCTATCAAAATGGGGATGCCGCGGCGGCGTTTGCAGCCGGCACGGCGGTTTACGGGGCGGCCCCCGGCCAATCGCCCCTGCCGCAGGCGGAACATTGCGGCCTTTCCGAAGCCGATCAGGCCATGGAGCGGTTGATCGACCTCCCCGAGTCCGACCGCCGGGTGGTGGTCGAGGCCTGTGCCCGCACCGTCATGGCCGATGGAAATTGGAATGCGGACGAGGGGGAATTGCTCCGGGCCATTGGCGACCACTTGGGCTGTTCCATCCCGCCATTCCTGGATCGATCCTGACCGAGCGCAGGGGCAAGGGGGAGAATCTGGCTTTCCCGGCCGGTTGGCGATTGCCGTTGCCTTTTTTCTGCATTTATCTATAAGTAAAACCCGAGAAAGGAGTTCGAGACCAGATCGAACCATCCCTGGCGAAACACGATGGCCATCCGGAATGACGGGTGCATCGCATAACCAAGTTTCTCAGCCAGAACAACTAGCATTGGATATTCGAAAAAATGATTCCGTTTGAGGATTTTTGCCCGTTGGCCCCTGGAGTGGACCGTTCCTGACGATTCCGACCCCTGACCGCGAACTTTTGCGGTTATCGTTCCCCAACGCCGACAAAGCCACCCCCGGATCCCTGGTCTCCAACCACATCATGGAAGAACACAACCGATCCCGCGGCCCCCGCGGACCCCGTCGCGGCGGACCCCGTCGCGGTGGACGTTACGACCGCGGCCCCCGCGGTCCCCGCAGCGAAGCCCCCCGTAAGAAAAAGAACCCCATCCTGGCCTTCTTCGCCAAGCTCTTCGGCGGCGACAAGAAGACTGCCCCAGCCAACGGCCACGCCACCGGTGAACGCCGTCCCCGTCCGGACCGCCCCGACCGTGCCCGCACCAACGGCCACAGCGCCGCAGGCACCGATGAAGCCACCTCCCGTGTCTCCGGTTCCACCGCCGCCGCCCTGGCCGAAGCCAATCCCGAAGTGAGCAACGAGAAGCTCTACATCGGCAACCTGTCCTACGACGCCTCCGAGAGCGATCTCTTCGACCTCTTCTCCAAAGTGGGAACGGTCAAGAACGTCGAGATCGTGCGCGACAAGTCGGGACGCTCCAAAGGCTTCGGCTTCGTCGAGATGAACACCATCGAGTCGGCCAAGGAAGCCTCGGCCAAGAACCACCGCACCGACTTCATGGGTCGTCCCCTTGTCGTCGCTGGTGCTAAAAAATAAGCCGCCGTTTCTGGAATACTTCAAAGGCCGGAAGGGAAACCTTCCGGCCTTTTTTGTGCCTAGAGCATTGTGTATTTAATCAGCTACTCGTTCTCATTCTCGTGCTCTCTGAATGGGAGAGAACGAGCACGAGAGCGAGTAAGAGAAACGAGATGAAGCCACTGCTAAGTAAACGCAAAGCGCTCTAGGCCACCGCTACAAGGCTACCGCCAGGACCTCCAGCGCCATCTTCCGCACCTCGCTATACGGGATATTCCCGGACACCAGCCGGTGGATCTTGCTGCGCTTGAATTCTCCGCCCTCGTAGATGGCCTCGCTCAGGGCATAGACCGGACCGGGGGCGAAGGATGGGTTGGCTTCCCGGGCAATCTTGGATTCGCCCTCCGGCATCCGGTTGAGTTGGAGCCTGCGGTGGATGGTCTTTTCATCCTTGAGCAGGAGGAAGGACCATTTCGGGCGCAGGTCGGCTTCCTCGAAGTATTCCTGGACGGAAACCCAGCGGCCATCCGTCTGCGGGATGATCTCGCGCTCATAGCTGGCCATGACGTTCAATTTCTCGCTTTTCCCCAACTGCCGGAGTTGGCGAAGACGGAGACGGTAGGGTTCGGCCTCCTCGGCCCGCCCGGCGCCGTGGAAGGCCTTGACCGCACCGATCAGTCCCTGCTCGTGGTCGGGTTCAAGCTGGGCGAAGCGGGAGAAAAACGTCGTGGCGTCGGCGAAACGGTATTGCTGGTTGAGGAGCAGCCCCGACATCAGGAGCGAGCCGCGGGCCTGCGGATCCTCGGCCAGGATGGCGGCAAAGGTTTCCAGGGCGGCATCGATGCGCTGGTCGGCCGCCAACTTGCAACCGGCCTCGAAGCGTTGCCGGAATTCTTTGGCCTTTTCCGGAGAAACGGTTGGGGCGGAGAAGGCCGGGAATAGAACCCAGAGTGACAGGAGGAGTCCGAACACCGCCCTACAGAAAAGCCATTCGGCCCGCCACCTTGACAGATGCATCCCCTGTTCATACGCTTTTCCCATGTTCCTGCAAGGCGCACAGCTCCGACTTACCAAGCCCGGCCATCCGGGTGGCGTGCGCTTGTGCTTGATGGCCTGAGCGCCTCCGCCTCACGCCCGGTCCGGGCACTCTTCTCTTCTCTCGATCCCCCCGCGAGAAAGCTTTAACCTTTATCGCGTCCCCTGTTCCCTTTAACTTTCCATTTCCAGGAGTTTTATGTTTTCAGAAACCTGCAAAAAATACCGGCCCTTTCCCCAGGTGCCGCTGCCGAACCGCCAGTGGCCCGGCCGCACGCTGAGCCAAGCCCCCCAGTGGTGCAGCGTCGACCTGCGCGACGGCAACCAAGCCCTGATCAACCCGATGAATGTGGCCCAGAAACTGGAGCTCTTCCAGACCCTGGTCGGCGTCGGCTTCAAACAGATCGAAGTCGGCTTCCCCTCGGCCTCCAACACGGAGTTCGAATTCAACCGCCGCCTCATCGAGGAAAAGCGTATCCCCGACGATGTGGCCATCCAAGTCTTGGTCCAGGCCCGCGAGGACCTCATCGAACGCACCGTGGAATCCCTGGTCGGGGCCAAGAAGGTCATCATCCACTTGTACAATTCGACTTCGCCCGCCCAGCGCCGGGTGGTCTTCGGCTTGGACAAGCCGGACATCGTCAAGATCGCCACCCGCGGCACCCAATGGGTCAAGGACCGCCTGCCCAGGCTGGCCGCTGGCGGCACCGAGGTCGTCTTCCAGTATTCTCCGGAAAGCTTTTCCCTGACCGAGGTGGAGTTCTCGCTGGAGGTTTGTGAGGCGGTCATGGACGTCTGGCAACCCACGCCGGAAAAAAAGATCATCCTCAACCTGCCCGACACCGTCGAGGCGGCCATGCCCAATGTCTACGCCGACCAGATCGAGTGGATCGCCACCCACCTGACCCGGCGTGATTCCGCCGTGATCAGCGTGCACACCCACAATGACCGCGGCACCGGCGTGGCCGCCACCGAACTGGCCCTGCTGGCCGGGGCCGAACGCGTCGAGGGCACGCTCTTCGGCAACGGCGAACGGACCGGGAACCTGGACATCGTCACCGTGGCGATGAACTTGTACATGCACGGCATCGATCCCCAACTGGATTTCTCCAACATCCCCGCCGTGCGCGAAGCCTACGAGCGTTGCACCGGCATGGAGGTCCCCCCGCGCCACCCCTACGGTGGCGACCTCGTCTTCACCGCCTTCTCCGGTTCGCACCAGGACGCGATCAAGAAGGGCCTGGCCGAACATGCCCGGGTTGGCGGGATCTGGGATGTTCCCTATCTGGCCATTGATCCCCATGACATCGGGCGCGAATACAAGGAAGTCATCCGCGTCAACAGCCAGTCCGGCAAGGGCGGGATCGCATACCTGCTGGAGAACGAACACGGCCTGGTCCTGCCCCGCGCGCTCCAGGTGGAGTTCGGGAAGATCGCCAACGACGCCGTCGACCGCCTGGGCCGCGAAGTCAGTTCGAGTGAATTGAAAGACCTATTCTGGAAGGAATACATCGAGCGGCGCGCCCCGTATGAACTGGTTCATTTTCATGCCGATGGCGTTAAGGGCGAGATCGCCTGCCGGGCCTCCCTGGTCAAGGACGGGCGGGAGCACCACGTCACCGGGCAGGGCAACGGGCCCATCGCTGCCTTCGTCGACGCCCTGATCCGGGACGGGGCCCCGTCCTTCGAAGTCACGGCCTACGCCGAGCATTCCTTGGGGGCGGGCAGCGAGGCCAGTGCCATCGCCTACATCCAGATCAAGGACCGGGACGGACGGGCCACCTACGGGGCCGGGATCGACACCAGCATCGAGTTCGCCTCGATCAAGGCCGTGCTCAGCGCCCTGAACCGGATCTGAGCCGGAAAGGCATTTTCACCACGAAGAGCGCGAAGTGCGCGAAGTTTTCGGATTTGTCTGTTTGAATCCTTAGAACAACCGGTTTCGCTTCGCGATCTTCGCGTCCTTCGCGGTGAACAATGGCTTCGTGATGGCTTTGTTCTTCAAGAGGAAAGATGGTCTTTTTCGTTGCCCTGGGGTGTAGTTCCGTCATGGCAGGTAAGGAAACGAACATCGACCGGCACCAGCCTTGGGTGGAAGCCGGTCCGGCCAAGGAGGCTTGGAAGGCCGAGGGCAACCGCTACACGGCAGCGGAAGTCAAGGCCGTGGAAAGTTCGCTCAAAGTGACCCTCCCACGCCGCACTCGGCGGACGCCGCACCATGGCTGAACAACGGTATTCTTGGGAGGATCTCAAGTCCGGTCTGCGCAGCTTGCATGAGCGGCATCCCGACTTCCTGAAAAAGGCCATCTTGGTGGGTGGAGCAGCCTGCATGTTCTACCGTTCCGTCCTGGCGCGCAGCCAAAGTCCGCATTTTCAAGTGCCGGATGCGGGACCGGAGGGCGAGGCGGTTTGGTTGAGCAAGGACGTGTATTTTAACCACATCGCTCGGGAGGACCTGCCCGCCTCCCCGCCGGTTCCTCTGGGACTCTTGCAGTCCGGCCTGCGTCTGTCCGCCTTGGATTTTGCGGAGACCGTGCGGACCTCCGCTCTGGAATTCGAGGACGGCTCCATCGTGCCCATCCTTGTGGCTGACCCGTTGGAGCTTTACCGGGAAAAACAGGCCTGCGTGGCCAAACTGCAACGGCCCCAAGACCGGGCGCATTTGGAGTTGCTCAAAGTCTATCTGGCCTACGAATTGGATCTTGCGAGAAAATCCAACGATCCCGGCGAACGCATCGCCTTGGAAGCCCGTTACCAGAACTACGCCCCCGACCTTCTGGTTTGAGGGCGATGATGCCATGAGAGCTTCAGCCTGTTGGGTTCCGCCAGTGATCGTGTAGATGGGGATTCCCATCCCTGTGTCTCCTACAGATCTCGTTTCTCTTAATCGATTTCGTGCTCGTTCTCTCCCATTCAGAGAGCATGAGAATGGGCACGATCAGCTGGTGAAATAGAAAAGACTCTAAAACACACAGATGGATGATCAATCTATGAGCAGAATATAGCGTTATATTTTCTATTAACGATGCCAAAATAACCTGTTTTTAGTAATTAGAGCTTCATTTTCAGGCGGGTTGACTGAGCTTTAAATATCCCTATTTCCGCAACCCTTGTGCTCTTGGAGGAGCAGTTGACACGTTTTCCTCATCTGCCAACGTTTGTCCCGCAGCTTATGCTGTTACAGCCTACCCCAAACCTATGATCCTACCTTTCTTTAAACGTCGCCAAGCCCCATCCGGGGATATGTCATCGCAATCCCCGAAGATGCGGCAAAGGGTCAGGCACTGGTTTTTCCTACCCATCACTGGGGCGCTCCTGTTGGGATCCTCTGCTCCGTTGTCGGCAGCCAGCATCACCTGGGGAAACGCGACCGCGATTTCGGGTAATTCGGACGTCAGCACGAGTGGCACCTTGGTGGGGGCTTTCAACATGGGTTTGACGGGTGTCTCTTCCACCACGGTCAATGGGGTCACCTTCAATGCCTTCCCCTTCAGCGTGGGGGGAACCACCGCAACCTCGGGAAATTTCACCTTTTCGGGAGATTTCTTTTCGGCGAACAATACGCTCACCACCGTAGCCAACCCGTTTGCCAGCCTGACCTCCGAGTACAGAACCCTGCTTTCCAGTATCGCCGGGAATAACAATACCTCCAACCTGACCCTTTCCATGTCCGGCCTGAGCACGGGCTCCACCTACCAGTATCAGTCCTGGTACAACCTCTCTCCTTTTAACGGTGTCTCCTTCAACGCCACCCTGACCAGTGGAAACGTCGTGACGCTCAGCCAAAAGACGCCCACGACGACAGACGGTCAACTCGGTCAGTTCGTCCTTGGACGGTTCACCGCCGATGCCTCCAGTCAGAGCATTATCTACAACGGCATTGCCATCGGCCCGAGTTCATCCAACGGCCTGAATGCGTTCCAGCTCCGCAACATCACCCCTGCTTCCGCCTTCTGGAAGGGCGATGTCAACAGCACATGGAACACCCTCAACGGCACCAATACCAATTGGGCCACGGCCCAGAATGGCACCACCGACACCACGGTGCTTCCCGGACCGACCACGGATGTGACTTTTTCCTCTGACAATTCCGGCAACAAAACCACCACGCTCGGCTCGAATTTCACGATCAAAAGCCTGACCGTCAATGACGCGGCCGCAGTGACCATTGGGGGCGCGAACACCCTGACCATTACCGACAATCAGGCCATCACTGTGAACAATGGGGCCGGCCTGCTCACCATCAACGCCACCGGCCTCGTGCTCAGTGGCGCCACGCCTACCATCGCGGTGAATGGGGCTTCCACCACCGCACTGATCAGCAGCGGACTGGGCTCGGGCACGGCCAGCCTGACCAAAACGGGCAACGGCACGCTCACCCTCAACGGGACCAACACCTATGCTGGCAATACCACCGTCCGCAACGGCACCCTGGCCGTCAACAGCGGCGGCTCTATCAACCACAGCTCGGCCAACCTGACTGTCGGCCTCAGCTCCGGCGACAACGCCA
Source organism: Candidatus Methylacidiphilales bacterium (assembly GCA_033875315.1). Classification (NCBI taxonomy): domain Bacteria; kingdom Pseudomonadati; phylum Verrucomicrobiota; class Methylacidiphilae; order Methylacidiphilales; species Methylacidiphilales bacterium. The sequence goes on along the minus strand of JANRJG010000024.1, from coordinate 67,821 downwards.
CCCTCAGCATCGGCACCGGCGGCTCGGTTTCCGCTTTCCGCGGCCTCCTCGGTTTCGATGGCGGCGCCACCGGCACGGCCTCGGTCTCCGGCGGCAACCTCACCCTGGCCGATGAACTCTACGTCGGCACCACCGGCAACGGCGTCCTCAACCTCTCCAACGGCACGGTCAGCAACACCAAGGCCTTCATCGGCGTCAACAGCCCCTCGGTCAGCAGCGCCAACGTCACCGGCGGTGTGTGGAACAACAGCGGCGAGCTCACCGTCGGTTACGGCGGGCGCGGCTCACTTGCCATCAGCGGCACCGGCACGGTCAACAGCGCCGGGGCATTCTTGGGTTATCTGGACGCCTCCGACGGCAATACGGTCACCATCTCCGGCCCGGGAGCCTCTTGGAACAGCACCAACACCTTCTATCTCGGCCACGACGGATCGAACAACACCGTCACCGTTTCTTCGGGCGCTCTCCTGGCCAACGGCAACGCCGACTTCCTCATCGGCTCCAATGAGGCTTCGGACAACAATCTGCTCACCGTCACCGGAAATGGTTCCCGCTTCACCAGCAACGGAACCTTCTACGTCGGCCGCAGCGGCACCGGCAACCAATTTGAAGTGTTCGCCGGGGGCAACGCCACCAGCCGCAACGTCCGCATTGGTGGCGGCACCGGCTCCGTCGCCACCACCGAAAACAACCGCGCCACCGTCGATGGGGCCGGATCGCTCTGGAACGTTTCCGGCACGATGCGCGTCGGCTCCAATGGCGACAACTCAAGCCTGACCGTTTCCAATGGCGGTCGGGTCAACGTCACGGGCAACACGTTTGTCGGCTACGATGCGGTTTCGCAGAACAACCTCGTGCGTGTCACGGGCAATGGCTCGACCCTGTCGGTCAACGCGTTGACCATCGGGCGCGCGGGTTCCAACAACACGGTCAGCGTGGAAGCGGGCGGCAACCTCACCGCCACCAACATCATCCTCGGCGAACTCTCCGGTGGCTCGGGGGCCCTCCAGATCAGCGGCGACGGCCGGGTGGTCAATACGAACACATTTGCCGGCAACGCCACCAACACCACCGCCACGCTCTCCGTGACGGACAATAGCGTCTGGCAGATGACGCAAAATTTGTATCTGGGCTACAATGGCAACGCCACCCTGGCGATCACTGGCAATGGTTCGGTTTCCAATGAATTCGGCACGATCGGGACCCTTGCTGGTTCGGTTGGGAACGTCACCGTCAGCGGAGGTTTCTGGGTCAATACACAGAACCTGACTGTGGGTCTCTCGGGCAGCGGCTCCCTGGCGATCAGCGGCAATGGTTCGGTTTCCAACATCACGGGCAGCATCGGATCTGAGACGGGATCTTTCGGGAACGTGACCGTCAGCGGCGGGAACTGGACCAACAGTGGTTCACTCTTTGTGGGTGGCAACGGCACCGGCTTGCTCACTTTGAGTGGCAATGGCATCGTCCAGTCGCTCTCCACGCGCCTCGGTTTTGGCACCAATGGTAACGGCACGATGAATTTGAACGGAGGCCTGTTGCTCACCGGTCAGGTCTTGGAAGGTTCCGGCAACGGCACCATCACTTTCAACGGCGGCACACTCCGCCTGACGGGCAACCAGAGCGCGCTCTTCTCTGGCTTTGATTCCGGTGATATCACCATCGAAGACGGGGGCGGGACGATCGACACGCAATCGTTCGATGTCGCCACCAGCGCCGGGTTCAGCGGCACCGGCGCGGCCTTCCTGAACAAGATCGGCACAGGCACTTTCACCATGACCGGCACGCATTCCTTCACCGGGGTGACCAACGTCGACCAAGGCACTCTCTTGTTCAATGGCACCACGGGCTCGCTCTTCAACGTTTCCAGCGGGGCCACCTTGGGCGGCAACGGCACCATCAACGCTCCCGTCAACGTCCTCAGCGGCGGCACGCTCGCCCCCGGCGGCAGCGCCGGCAACAGCACCGGCGTCCTCAGCGTCGGCGAGCTGCGACTTAACCCCGGTTCCAACACCCGGATCGAGATCAATGGCCTGAACCCCGGCACCGAGCATGACCAAATCCAAGTCACCGGCAACGCCGACTTGGACGGCACGCTGGATCTCCTCTTCGGCTTCGCCCCGACCGTGGGCGATCGCTTCACCCTCATCACCGCGGGCAACTTCACCCTCTCGGGCAACGCCACCCAGGGCTTCGACACCATCACCACCACCGGCCTGGGAGCGACCCTCAAGACCACCGTCGAGATCGACCCGACCAACTTCGACATCGTCATCGACCTGCTGCAAGGTGACTTCCGGCCCTTCGCTGGCACGCCCAACCAGCAGGCCATCGCCGCCGCTCTGGATGAACTCTCCCGCGGCGGGACAATCCAGGATCTGATCGACTACCTCAACTCCCTGCCCGAAGAAGATCTCCCCGGAGCCTTTGATCTGATTTCAGCGGAAGAACTGGCCGCTCTGGCCAACACCGGCTTTGCCAACACCCGCGGGGTGTTCAACCTGCTGCAGAACCGCATCCGCGAAATCCAAAACGGCCAGCAGTTCTCCGGCAACGGCCTGACTCTGTGGGACAACAGCCGCCAGTTCCAGCAGAGCCTGCTCGCCGGGACCCAGATGGTCGATGGCCTTCAGGTCTATCAGCCCAAGATCGACGACAAACGCCTGGGCTTCTTCGTCTCCGGCCAAGGGGTCTTCGGGGACGTGGACGGCGACGGCAACGGCGACCAATACGACTTCACCACCGGGGGTATGATCGTGGGCAGCGACTACCGCCTGACCCCCAGCACCGCCATCGGCCTCTACGCCGGTTACCAGGGCAGCACCTCCCAAACCAGCACCGACAGCGAAACCAAGAGCGACTCGGCCAAGTTCGGGGCTTATGGATCCTGGTGGCATGAAAAGGGCAGCTGGCTCTCGGCCAACATCGGCGGCGGCGTCCATGGCTACGACAGCGAACGGGTCTCTGTCGGCGGCATCGCCAGCGGCACCACCGGTGGCCGGGAAATCAACGCCCAACTGGCTTTCGGACATGACTTCAAAGCCGGTAAGAACAAAGAATGGACCTTCGGCCCTGAGGCCGACGTGGCTTATACCCGCATCTGGATTGATGGGTTCACCGAAAGCGGATCGCTGGCCCCCCTGGCCATCGAAGACCAGGAAGCCGATTCCCTGCGTACGACCCTGGCGTGGAAGGTGAGCTACGACTGGCAGATCGAGAAGCTGACCCTGCGTCCGTATGGACGCTTGGGATGGCAGCACGAGTTCATGGACGACCAACAAGGCATCGGCGCCCGCTTTGCCGGGGGTGGGGGATCGGTCTTCACCGTCCAGAGCCCAGATGTGGCCCGGGACAGCATCGTGGCCGGAGCGGGATTGCAGATCCTCTTCAGCGAAACGATCAGCGCCTGGATGGGCTACAACGCCGAAGCCAACCAGGATTACGAAGTCCACAGCGTCAACGGTTCCTTCAGCGTGCGGTTCTGATTCGAAAAAAACAGTAGATCTCGCGCTGAGGCGCGGGGGTGCTGAGGTGTGAAGGGGTGGGGATCTGTCTTTGTAGACGGGGATTCCCATCCCCGTGTCCCCTTCAGTTCTCGTTTCTCTTACTCGATCTCGTGCGCGTTCTCTCCGCCCAGAGTGTGCGAGAGCTGGTAATACCCAATAAGATTGAGAAGGCGATCACGTGCCTTAGGGAGGGCGAAGCTCACGCTGAGCCGCACCTGGCATGATGACAAGAATCCGGCTCGGCGGGAGCCTTGCCCTCCCAAAAAACCCATCACCCAGTCATGAAGAATAAGCCTGCCTCCATCGGAGGGTCGCAGGCTCTGCGACCAGGCCGCACATCGTGCGGGGCTGAGGCGGATATAGCCCTCCCATTGAGCCTGACGCTCAATAGGGCAGCGGGAACTGCTCCGTGAAAGCGTGGACTTTCCGGGCGATGGCTTGGAGCGCGGCCGTATCCGTGCGGTGCTCGATGCCCTCATGGATCCAGTCGGCGATCTGGAACATCTCCTCCTCCTTCATCCCGCGGGTGGTGACGGCGGGGGTGCCGAGGCGGATGCCGCCGCCCTTGAAGGGGGACTGGGTGTCGTAGGGGACGGCATTCTTGTTGCAGGTGATGCCGGCGAGGTCGAGGGCCTCCTGGGCCTCTTTGCCGGTGACGCCCTTGGGTTGGAGGTCGACGAGCATGAGGTGGTTGTCGGTGCCGCCGGAGAAGATGGTGTAGCCATTTTTCTTCATGCCTTCGGCGAGGGCCTTGGCGTTGCGGACGACCTGTTGTTGGTAGGCCTTGAACGCGGGAGCGAGGGCCTCTTGGAAGCAGACGGCCTTGGCGGCAATGACATGCATGAGCGGACCGCCCTGGGCGCCCGGGAACATGGCGGAGTCGATGCCTTTGGCGTGGTCGGCACGGCAGAGGATGAGGCCGCCGCGCGGACCGCGGAGGGTCTTGTGGGTGGTGGTGGTGACGAAGTCGGCGTGCGGGACGGGCGAGGGGTGGATGCCGGCGGCAACAAGGCCGGCGATGTGGGCGATGTCGGCGAAGAGATAGGCGCCGACGGAGCGGGCGATCTCGCCCATGCGGGCGAAGTCGATGATGCGGGAGTAGGCGCTGGCGCCGACGGTGATCATTTTCGGTTTCTCGCGCACGGCCACGGCGGCGAGTTCGTCGTAGTCGATGAGACCGGTGTCCTGGCGGACGCCGTATTGGACGAACTGGTAGAGCTTGCCGGAGAAGTTGGCCGGGTTGCCATGGGTGAGGTGGCCGCCGTGGCTGAGGTTCATGCCGAGGATCTTGTCGCCGGGCTGGAGAACGGAAGTGTAGACGGCAAAATTGGCCTGGGAACCGGAGTGGGGCTGGACGTTGGCGTGTTCGGCCCCGAAGAGTTGTTTCGCCCGGTCGATGGCGAGTTGCTCGACTTCATCGACATACTCGCAGCCGCCGTACCAGCGTTTCTTGGGGTAGCCCTCGGCGTATTTGTTGGTCAGGCAGGAGCCCTGGGCTTCCATGACCGCGCGGGAAGTGAAATTTTCCGAGGCGATGAGCTCGATGTTCTGTTTTTGGCGGAGGTGTTCGTGGCCGATGAGGGCGGCGATGGCAGGATCGGATGCGGCGAGGGAGGGGACTTGGGAGGCGGGTGCGGTCGAGGTTTTGAGGGTGTCCATTTTTTCGAGTCTCCGGGAGTGTCTTCCGCCCGAAAAGGGCGTGTTGAGCCAAAGGTCAATCATGCGTGAGGCTTGACGGGGGGTCAATTCATTTGCAGCCAGACAGAGCACGTTGGCATCGTGGTGCTCGCGGCTGGCGCGGGCGGCGTCCTCGTGGTGGACAAGGGCAGCTCGGATGCCGGGGAAGCGGTTGGCCACGATGCTCATGCCGATGCCGGATTTCCCGATCAGGATGCCACGGTCGGCCCGGCCGGCCAGGAGTTCGCGGGCCAGGGCGGCGGCGATATCCGGGTAGTCGGCGGTTTCCGCGGAGTGGGTCCCGAGGTCGCTGACGGTGTGTCCGGCGCGCTGCAAATCCTGCAGGAGCCGTGATTTGAGGGTGAATCCGCCATGGTCGGCACCGAGCGCGAGGCGCAGGGAAGTGGGGGTTGTGGAAGTGGCAGGGGAAGGCTTGGGGCGGTTTTTCAGCAGCGCACGGAGGGCGGCCTCGGTCGCGCGGTAGATTTGGTCGCGGGTGCGGCGGTAAACGGCCTCCGACTGGCCGATGGGGTCGTCGACCTCGCGTTCGTCGGCCGGGAGATGATCCTCGAACTCGCGGATGAGGAACGTTTTCTCCGCGGCCTGGGGGTAGAGCATGAGCATGTTGTCGAGATGACCGTAGGTCATGACCAGGATGGCGTCGGCGCCGTCAACCAGTTCCCGGGTCACGGGCTGGCTGCGCAGGCGGGAGATGTCGATGTCGAGTTCCGCCATGACACTGACGGAATGGGTGCTGGGACTCTGGCCGCCGACTGCCCCGATACCGGCCGATTTGACCCGGATGGTCGGATCGTCCTTGGTCAATTCGCGCGCAATGCCTTCGGCCATGGGGCTGCGGCAGATGTTGCCGGTGCAAACGAAGAGCAGGCGCATAGGAAGAGGTGAATTTATCACGGGCTGGATGGCCCGCAAAGTCCCGAATCAGGGGGTGGAAGCCGGAGGGGAGGAGAGTGGGGAGGTTGAGGCGGGCGGCTGCCGTTTGATCTGGATGGCCGCCACGGCGTCGCAGGCCGCCTTGAGCACCGGATCGGCGAGCGGGACCTGGTTCTTTTTCTCGGCTTCGGCATTCAGGACCTGGCTGCTGATGTCCTGGTTGAGACGGGGCAGGGGCTCGGGTTCGGCCAGAAGGGTGGCGGTTCCGTATTTGGCAGCGGCTAGAAAGGCCTCGCGTTCCTTCTCCGGGGTCGCTTCGGCCAGCAGGTCCGGGGCCAGTCGGGAGGCCAACAAATCGGTGCCATCGGCGGTGAGGGCGCGAGCGGTGGCGAGGCGCAGGAAGCGCCCGGATTTCAAGCGGGTTTCGCGGAAGAGTCCGCCCTCACCGGCGGTGGGCTGGCCGACGAGCAGGGCTCCGGCCCCTTGGCGGAGGGACCAGGCGAAGGCTTCCGCCGCCCCACGGGTGTCGCGGTTGACCAAAAGGAGGATCGGCATCCAGGAGGGCAGGTCGAGGGGCTGGCGTTCGGATTTGAAGACGCGTTGGGGTTGGTTGAGTCCCTGGACGGTGAAGAGTTGGTGACCGGGGCTGAGGAAGAGGGCGGCGGCGGGGGCGGCCCCGGTGAAGTTGTTGGGATCGGTGAAGAAACGGAGATCGATGACCACGCCGTTGGGCTTGGCGCTTTTCCACAGGGACCACTCACGTACCAGGCGCTCGATTTCCGGGGGGTCGAACGAGCGGGGACGCCAGTAGGCCACCCCGCCCGGCAGCATTTCGAGGAGGGTTTTGGTGCTGGGGGAGGCTCCCTGGGTGGGGTTGGTCGCAAGACGGATTTTATCGCGGGCTCTTTCCAACACGCCCGGGAGGGTTTCGGCGTTGAGGGGTGTCCCGGCGAGCGCGGGGGATTCCAGGTAGCCGGCGCGGAGCAGGTCGATGATTTCGGGGTACTCCGCAGCGGTGGGGTGCAGGTTGGCCTCGGCCACCGGGGCGGGCAGGGGAGCGGGCGGTGCCTCGGCCTGGATCACGGGAGCGGCCGGAGCCGCCGGCGGGTTTGTTGCGGTTGGTGCGGCCGGGGGCGTGGCCAGCCCGGGCCTTCCAGGCCAGTTCAGGGTGACCAGGACGCCGGTGGCGAAGGCGGCCAGCAGGCCGGTGAGGGTGATGATACGGCGGAACATGGTTTACGGAGCCGGGGCCGGGGTGTAGGAAAAAGAAGGGCGGGAGGATGATGAGGCAGGCTTGAGGGCGCGGTGGGCGATGTCGCGGCGGAAGTGGGCACCGTCGAAGTGGATATAATTAACAACTTGATAGGCAAGGGTGCGGGCGGAGGCCAGGTCCGGAGCCGTGGCGGTGATGGCCAGGACCCGTCCGCCCGAGGTGATGATGCGGCCGTCCTTGAGCATCGTGCCGGCGTGGAATACGGCGGCTTCCGGCGGAAGGGGATGGTCCAGGCCGGTGATGGGCTGTCCGGTCAGGGGCTTCTCCGGGTAGCCCGGAGCCGACAGGACCACCGTCAGGGCGGAACCGGATTTGAGTCGGAGGTCGAGTTGCCCCAACCGTCCCTCGACCGTGGCCAGGAGCAGATCGAGCAGAGGTGTTTCGAGGAGGGGAATAAGGACCTCGGTCTCGGGGTCGCCGAAACGGGCATTGAATTCCAGGACTTTCGGTCCCCGGGAGGTGAGCATGAGACCGCCGTAAAGAACCCCCCGGTAGTCGATGCCGCGGGCGCGGAGGGTTTTCAAGAGTGGCTGGAAGACGGTGCGTTCGACTTCGGCCAGAAGAGCGGGCGTGACGACCGGAGCCGGGGCGTAGGCCCCCATCCCGCCGGTGTTGGGACCGGTGTCTCCTTCGCCCACCCGCTTGTGGTCCTGCGAACTGGGGAGGAGGACATAGTCCCTGCCATCGGTGACGGCGTGGATCGAGGCTTCCTCGCCGTCGAGAAATTCTTCGATGAGGACCTCGTTGCCTGAGTCGCCAAAGGCGCGGTCGTCCATGATGGTGGCGACGGCGGCGACGGCCTCCTGTGCATCGCGGGCGATGATGACGCCCTTGCCCGCGGCCAAACCATCAGCCTTGATGACCAGGGGCCACTGGGTGTGGGCAAGGCAATGGGCTTTGGCGGCGGCGCTGTCGGTGAAGCGGGCGCTGTCGGCGGTGGGGATGCCGGCCTCGACGAGGATGTCCTTGGTGAAGGTTTTGCTGCCTTCCAGGCGTGCGCCGTCCGCGGTGGGGCCGAAGGCCGGGACGCCGAGGCGTTTGAGCCGGTCGACCAGGCCGAGGCAGAGCGGGGCTTCCGGGCCGACGACGACGAGGGCGGGTTTTTCGCGCCCGCACCAGGATTCGATGCCGTCGAGATCCGTAGCGTTGAGCGGGAGGTTGGAGCCGAGGGAGGCGGTGCCTGCGTTGCCCGGGGCGAAATGAAGGGAGGTGACACGGGGGTCGCGGTGGAGGGCCCAACCGAGGGTGTGTTCGCGTCCGCCGTTGCCGATGATGAGGATTTTCATGAAGAAGTCGGGAAGAAATGGAGGGGGAATCCTTGGGTGGTTGCTTCAGGGGTCCCGCCATTCCAGCACGGTGGGTTGGGAGGGCAGAGTTTTGGCCGAGAAGCGGTATTCGCTTCCATCCAACTTGCGGACGGGGAAGGCGGTGAAATCGATGGCGTCCAGGGGGCGGAGATCGACCTTGGTGTTCTTGGGCGTTTTGTAAGTGATGGGCACGATCCATTTGGCTCCGAGCAATTCGGCATTGCGGAGGATTTCGCGTGGGCTGAGGTCGAGGGTGCCGACGGGGAGGAAGAGCACATCGACCTGGCCGATGGCGGAAACGTCGCGGGAACCGAGGGGGTGGCCGAGGGTGCCCAGGTGGCAGAAGCGGAGCCCGTCGACCTCGATGACATAGACCGTGTTGCGGCCCAGGCGCTTGCCACCCTCGGCGTCGCGCCAGGTGTTGATGCCGCGGAAGGGGATGCCGTTGGCCCGGTTGGCCCCGACCCCGGCGAGGCTGCGGAAGATCTGGGGGATGCCGAAGATGTGCTGTCCGCCCGAGTGGTCGGAGGACTCCGAACTGATGAGGACAATTTCTGCGGGCAGGTTGTCAGGGATTTTGTAATCGACCGTGCCTTCGGTGAACGGGTTGAGGGCGATGCGGACGCCGGACTGCGAAGTGAGGAAGACGAAGGCGTGGCCGAACCACCGGGCGAGGGTGCCTTCGGTGGGTTCGGCCGGGGTGGAGGCGGGGGCGGGGAGCGGCGCCGGTGTTGGCGGGGCTGGGGTGGTGCTTTCCGTTTGCTGCGCGGGGCGAACCGGCAGTCTTCCGTTGGGCGCAGCCACCCCGATCACGGGGAGCAGGGTCAGAAAACAGAAGAAGAGGGCGCAGAACCGGGTCACCCGTCCAAAATGGCCGTACCCGGGGGCGGCGCAATCCCAAATCCCTGCAACCGGAGCGTTTCCCTTGCAGGTCCCGCTACTTGGAACCGAGGTTTCCCGAATCGAGAACGTCCGCGGGCGGAGCCAGCAGGCGGGAAAGTTCATCAAGGAAGGTGCGGGCATCGGATTCGGAAAGGGAACCATCTTGTAGGTTGCGGCACAGGGCTTCGACCGCCAGGGCGAAGGACTGGCTTTGTTGCTCTGTCAGTCCTGGGGCGCGGCGTTGCAGGAGATCGAGGATGTCGTTCAGCCGGTTTTCTTCACCGGGGGGAAGGGCTTTTTCGAGGGCGGGGCGGGCCTGGGTGAGTAGTTCGGCGGCCATCCGGTTGGCCATGGCGTGTAATCCACCACCGGATTCGATACGGGTTTTGACATACCAGGCCAATCCGGCCAAGGCCAACCCTAGCAGAAGGAATCCTCCGCCGAGGAACAAGAGCAGGGATTTGAGGATTCCACCCTTCCGCGCAAGGTGCCGGTTCATCCAGCGATCCTACGACATCGGGGTTCTCTTGGGAAGAAGGCGTGCCGCGGATTGACCCGGGAGTGGACCCGGCTTAAATGGGCCGATGCGTGAAGACCCTTGGGACTTGTCCCTGCCCGAGCTGCAAGCGGAAGCAGCCCGCCTGAACAACCGGCGGCACGGGAACCGTGTGACGTATGTGGTCAATCGCAACGCCAACTTCACCAACATCTGCACGGTGGGCTGCAGTTTCTGTGGCTTCCAACGAAAGGCCTCTGATGCCGATGCTTATGACCGCACGGCCGGGGAGGTGATCGAACGGCTTTCCCTGACTCCCTGGGTGACCGAAGTTTGTCTCCAAGGGGGGATTCACCCTGGTTGGCGGCTGGAGGACTACGCCGCTCTGGTGCGATCCATCAAGGAGCACTTCCCCGGCATCCATGTTCACGCTTTTTCACCGATGGAGATTGAACACATGCGGCGAAGCAGCGGTCGCGACCTGGAGTCCGTGCTGGGCGAACTGATCGACAGCGGGCTCGACACGATGCCGGGCACGGCGGCAGAAATCTTGGTCGACCGGGTTCGCGGCGAGCTTTCGGGCAACAAACTGGGGGCCGCCACATGGGAGCAAATCGTGCGTACGGCCCACGGGATGGGTTTGAAATCGACCGCCACTGTCATGTATGGCCATATCGAGACTTGGGAGGACATCCGGGAGCACTTTTCGATCCTGCAAAGAATCCAGGAAGACACCGGGGGATTCACCGAATTGGTCCCGCTGGCCTTCATTCCCTACCGCAACCGGCTGGGCAGCCGGATGGTGCCCGGCCGGGTGGAATCCCGCGACTTTGCCGGGTTTGAACAACGATCCATGGAACGCGCGCAGCGGCTTTACCCTTTGGCCCGGGTGTACTTCGACCATCTCATCCCCAACCTCCAGACATCGTGGGTCAAACTGGGCCCGGCCCGGGCCGTCGCTTCACTGGACTGGGGCTGCAACGATTTTGGCGGGACGCTTTACGAAGAATCGATCACACGGGAATCCGGTGGGGCACACGGGGAATGCCTGACCCCGGGTGAGATCCGCAGGCTGCTTTTGGCCGCGGGCTGGGAACCCGCCGAGCGGAGCACCACCTACCGGTTGCTGCCCCGGCGAGAGGTGCCGGAGACCCGGGCGCCCGGCTTGGCTGCTGTGGTATGATTCTTTCATGAAAGCCCCGCTGAGCGCCCTCTGTGCGGCCGTGCTGCTCTGTGCTTGCCAGAAAGACGCCCCCGAGGCGGCACGGCAGGAATTGGAGAAACGGCACATTGTTCCCGATCCCGGTGCATTGGTCATAGCAGCACGTGAGGGTGATGTGGACCGGTTGCGTTTGCTTCTGCTTTCCGGGGTGGATCCGGGTCTGGCCGGTCCGGATGGGGAAACAGCGCTGGGGGCGGCCCTGGCCGAAGGCCGTTCGGAAGCAGTGGAGGTGCTTGTGCGCGAGGGGGGCAACCGGGTCCTGGAGGGTCCGGCCCGTGCCGCGATACTTCCGCCCTCCGGCCAGACCGCCCTCGGCTGGGCCCTGGCCCGGCGCCAAACCGGGGTGGTGGCCGGACTGCTGAAAAACGGGACTGACCCCAACAAGCCATTGGTGACTCCGGCCGGGCCCGCCTTCCTCCAAGCCGTGGGCGACGGGTCGTTGGACTATTACCTCCGGCGGGAACAGGGGGTGACCCCCTTGATGCTGGCTTCCGCCACCGGACAGTTGGAAGCGGCGCGCTTGCTTTTGGAAGCTGGAGCCGATCCCGGCGCGGAAACCCGCCGACACAAAACCGAGGCCATCTGGTTGGCCGGGCGCAATCAGCACACCGCCGTGGTCCGTCTCCTCCTGGGCAAGGATCCGTCCGACCAGTCCCTGCTGGTCCGCGTCGATCTGCGGCGCCAGCGGGCCACCCTCTACCGGGACGGCAACCCGGTGGACTCTTCACCCGTTTCCACGGGCCGGCCCGGCTTCCAAACGCCGAAAGGCTCTTATGTGGTGACCAACAAATACCGCGATTGGAAATCGACCCTCTATGAAGATGCCCCGATGCCGTTTTTCATGCGGCTGAGTTGCGGCGATTTCGGCCTCCACGCCGGCGTCCTTCCCGGATATCCCGCTTCGCACGGCTGCATCCGCATGCCCTATGAAAAAGCACGGGCCTTTTTCTCCAAGGTCGAGGTCGGCACCCTGGTGGAGATCGTGGACTAACAAAGTATTAAGTTTGTAAGTATTAAGTTTAAGCAAGGAAGCAATCAATATCCCCGCTTAAAAAGTTAATTCTTAAAACTCAACACTCGCCACGTTGCCTACTCCCTCAGGTGGGAATCCAGGAGGATGGTGACCGGGCCGTCGTTGACCAGATGGACCTGCATGTCGGCGCCGAATCTTCCGGTGGCCACTTCCCGCCCGCTCCATTCCCGGCAACGGGCGACGAACCATTCGTAAAGGGGCACGGCGATTTCCGGCCGGGCGGCCTGCTGGTAGGAGGGGCGGTTGCCTTTGCGGGTGCTGGCGAGAAGGGTGAACTGGCTGACGATCAGCAGCCCGCCGCCGGATTCGAGGACCGAGCGGTTCATCACGCCTTCAGCATCTTCAAAAATCCGCAGATTGAGGGTTTTTTGGGCCGTCCATTCGGCATCCCCATTCTGGTCGCGGGCTTCGACTCCCAGCAGAATGAGCAGGCCATGGCCGATCTTGCCGGTCACTTCCTCTCCCACGCGGACCTCGGCGGAACGGACACGCTGAATGACCGCACGCATGGGAATCAGTCTTGGGGGGGATTTTTGAGAGGGTCCAGATCGGGATCGCCCAGCGCCATTTCCCGGTAACGTTCGTCCATCCGCACGGCCTGGTTGAGATAATCTCGGGCCGGGCCGAGGTTCCCCAGTTGGGCTTCGTAGCAGGCCAGGTTGTAGAAAAAAATGCCGGTTTGCCGGAGGATGGGGGGCCCTGCGAGGAGGGTTTGTTTGGCCTCCTCGGTGCGCCGGAGTTCATGCAGGCAAAAGGCCAGATCCAGGAAGGGCGAGGGTTGGTCGGGATGGCTGCGGCAAAGGTTGCGGGCCAGGTCGAGCGCCCCTTCCCAATCGCGGCGGCGGATCAGGATGGCGGTGCGGACGGCGTAGACCTCCGGGAGGTGGAGTTCCTCCGGCGGGAGGGAATCCAACTCGGCCAGGGCCTCTCCGGTCATGTCGAGATTCATGTAACCGAGGGCGGCGTTCAACCGTTGCTTGAATAGCACGCGGGTCAAGGTAGCGGTTGCTCTCTTTCTGCCAACGGGAAAGATGGATCTCGTCGGCCCGGACCGGGGTCCAGTTCCCGCTTGCCAAGGGCTACTGGCGGGGCATTTTCGTCCCATGAAAGCACAGGAAGTCCTCGGTTACATCATAGCGGTCAAGGGCGGGGGCATGGCCGCCACCTGTGCCGCGCTCACCGGGTTGAATGTGGTCATGAACACCGTGCCGATCCTCCGGCCCGTGCTGTGGTTCCTGGCCGCCGTCGGTCTGGTCATTCTGCTCTCCGGCCTGGCCCTTGCCGCCGCTGCGGAAGGTTCCGAAGAAGTTTGATTCCACCGGGCCGGGGCACCGCCCCGCGCCGTTCCACCCGCTGCCGCCTCCATGCGCATCCTCGTCGTTGGCGCGGGCATTGCGGGAACCCTCACGGCCCTGGAGCTCCAACAGAGGGGGGTCCATGTGGTGGTGGGCGACGATCCCTTGCGCCCCTCGGCATCACGCGCAGCGGCGGGTTTGGTCAATCCGGTCACCGGCATCCGTCTGACCCTTCTTCCCGGGACCGCACGATTCCTGGCCGCCGCGGAGGAAACATTCTCCGGCATCACCGCAAGGCTTGGGCGTCCGGTCTGGCATCCGATGCCGATCGAACGTTTTTTCCGTGATGCAGGAGAACGGGAGCGATGGGACAGGCGGAAGCGGGATCCGGCCTATGCCGCGTGGACGGAAACATTGCCCGAGACGGAAGGTGGTCGCCTGGTCTTCGGTGGGGTGCGCATCCGTGGAGGGGGATGGTTCGACTACGGTTGCCTACCCGCTGTGCTGGAGCGGGCCGGGATTCCCCTGGTCCGGGGCGTGGTGGATCACCGGGAAATCGAAACAGACCGCCACGCGTTGAGGTGGAGGTGGAAGTGGAGGGGGGAGGGCTACGACCACCTGATTTTATGTCCGGGCCACAGCGGGGGTGATCCCTGGTTCACCCGCTTGCCCTGGAAGGCGGCCAGGGGCGAAATCCTGACTGTTCGCTCCCACCAAGGACCGGAAGGGGCCGTGTGGATGCGCGGTCATTTTGTCATTCCCCTGGGCGACGGGGTTTACCGGGTGGGGTCCACCTATCGCTGGGACGGATTCGATGCCGGACCCTCGTCCGAAGGCCGGGAAGAAATCCTGGCCGGTTGGTGTGCGCTCGGTTTGCCGCCGCGACCGGAAATCCTTGATCACCGGGTGGGGATCCGTCCGATCTTGCAGGACCGCCTGCCGGCGGTCGGACCTCACCCGGAACATCCCTTCGTCTGGACCCTGAACGGGTTGGGTTCGCGCGGCGCGATGATGGCCCCGCTTCTGGCCCGGCAGTTGGCCGATGCCTTGTTGGATGGCCGAGAAATCGATCCGATCTATCAGGCCGCCCGGTTTGCTGGAGTGGGATAAAAAAGGCGCGGAGGCAGGGAGGTGCGAAGTTTGGGGAAAGACTTATTTTTCCTTCATTTCCACCGTGGCATCCCAGTCCTCGGGCGGGGGGTGCGCGATGTAATCCCGGCAGGCATTGAGGTAGAGGGTGCAGAGGAAGTCGTCCGGCACCTGGTTGAGGCAGTCCTGGAAGCGTTTTTCCGCCCCTTCGAAATCCCGCCCGGTGAAAGCGCGGTAGGCTTCCTCGTAACGGAGAAGCCAGCTGGGTGAATATTCCGCGGCTGCCTCGCTGCCATTTTCCGCCAGCACGGCGTAAATGCCCACGGACTTGGTCTTGCCCTTGACCACCATCCGGCCGACGGACCTAAGGATGAATGCGCCTTCGAGCATGCCGGCCAGGGATTCCCCGACGAGCACCCGTGCGCGGTAATGCTTGGTCAGGCCCTCGATGCGGGAGGCGAGATTGACCGCATCACCGATGACGGTGAATTCGCGCCGCTGGGTGGCACCGATGTTGCCGACCACGACCTCGCCGAAGTTGAGGCCGATGCCTATCTGGAAGGGGGGCTTGCCCTCGGCGGTCCAGCGGGAGTTCAGTTCCCCGGCCAGCGTGACCATTTCCAGAGCCGAACGGACCGCCCGTTGGGCGTCCTCCACCGGCGAACTGGAGACGACATCACCCCAGACGGCCATGACGGCATCGCCGATGAACTTGTGCAGGGTGCCCTGGTGGCGGTTGACGCTGCCGACCATTTTTTCGAAGTAGTCGTTGAGTTGGGCGACGAGAGCCTCTTCCGGGAGGCTTTCACTGATGGTGGTGAATCCACGGATGTCGGAGAAAAGGATGGTGACGGGCTTGCGGACGCCACCGAGGCGGATGGCGTCGGGGCTTTGCAGGAGCTGGTTCAAAACGCTGGGGGCGATGTAGGAGGCAAAAACGCTGCGGAGTTGCTGCTTGGAGTTGAGTTGTTCCATCCAGTTGAGGACGAGGGAGCCGGTGTGGAGGGCGATGAAACCCGTGACCGGCCAGAAGTAATCGAGGATGAGGTTCTGGTAGTTGAAGAGGACGAGGGAGGCGATGCTGAAGGCAAAAAGGGTCAACATCGGGACGCCGATGGTGAAGAGGAAGCGTTCCCGGCGGACCCCCAGGAGGGAGGCCCAACTGACGATGAGGAAGCCCCAGATTTCGGCCCCAAGCGCGGCTTCACGGAGGAAGTCGTTGTGGTGGATGTTGACCAGCGTTTGGATATGGGTCAGGACCGGAGGGGTGGCGCCGGAGAGCGGCGTGTCGGCCTGGTTCATCAGGCCGGCCACGGTGACGCCGGTGATGACAGTGCGGCCGGCGAGTTTGGGGAAGTCCGACGGAAGGGGTTTGCCGAGCTGGGTGTGGTCGTAGAGGCTTTGGGCCAGGGAACCGAAGGGGTATTGATCGATCCGGAGGTTGGGGCGGTAGTTGATGAGGAATTCGCCGCGGTCATTGATGGGAACGGCGCGCAGGCCCTCGGCGGTGGGAAACTGGATGGAGCGGCCCAATTCAACCGTGACCTGTGCGGGGTCGACGTTCCATTGGCGCAGGAGGATTTGGGTGACGAAACTGGGGTAGAGCTGGCGCCCGACACGGATGACCATCGGCATGGTGCGGCGGACCGTGTCATTGCCCCGGGTGGGGGCGGTGTCGGTGAAGCCGAAGAGGGCCTCATAGCGGAGCAGGGCCATGGGCAGGAGCACGTCGTCGGAGGAATTCACCCCGGGCACGTCCATGACCTCGCCGGTCACCCGGCCGATGGGCTTGGTTTGGCCGTCGTCGATCCGTCCGCGACGGGGCGCCTGCACCGCGCCGGTCTGGGCCTGGGCGGCGAGGATGACCCGGCCGGATTTTTTCAGGCTCTCTGCGAAATACTTGTTGGCCTGGTCTTCACGGACGCTATTGGCCAGAAAGCGGTCGCGTTTTTCGTCGCGCCGGTCGGTGAAGAGGATGTCGAAAGCCACGACACGGGGCTCCTGGGATTCCAGGAGATAAAGCAGATCGCCATGGGTGTTGCGCGGCCAGGGCCAGCCGCCGTATTTGTCGATCGAGGCCTGGTCGATGGCGATGAGGAAGAGGTCCGGGTCGGAGTTGTTGGCGGCGGCGGCGCGGAAATTGTTGAAGCGCCAGTCGAGGGTCAGATTCTCCAGGCGTTGGAAAATGGCCTGATCGTGGAACAGCCAGACGAGCCCGGTGACAATCAGGGGGGCGAATATGCCGTACAGGAGTTTTTTGGCGAAATGGGACATGCGAGACGATCCACGGAGCAAGATGCTCAAGCCCCGGGGCGAGGGAAAGTAAAATCACACGCGCGGAACGATAAACTGGGAGCCGGGGAAAGGTTTTTTTCACCGGGGACGGGGTCTATTGTATAAGATTTGAATATAATGAAAATCGGTTTGGATTAGTTGTGTTGACGGCGGGGAATTTCGGACTCTTTGTGGCCGGTGGAATGCTTCTCGACAGCCCCACGGATTTGGGAATATTGAAGGGTGTTCCCTGTCCAGAAAACATGAAATACCGCCGGAAAATTGTCTTCCACGCGCCCCCACGGATTTTGTCCGCGGTGGTCTGGCTGGCTTGTTTTCCTGGTCTATCGGGGGTGCGGGCCAATCCGGTGGGGGAAGTGATCCAATCGGGAACGGCAACCTTTGAGCGGACCCCGGACCGCCTGACGGTCACCACCGGCGACCGTGTGGTTATTGGCTGGCAGGATTTCTCGATTGGCCGGGGCGAGTTGACGCAGTTCGTGCAGCCCTCATCCTCCTCGCTCGCGGTCAACCGGGTCATGTCCGGCAATCCCTCGCAGTTGTTCGGTACGCTGCAGGCCAATGGGCATGTGGTTTTGATCAACCCGAATGGGATTCTGGTCGGCGGTGGGGCGGTGGTGGACACTGGATCGTTTCTGGCCACCACACTTGATGCCGATCCAGAACGGTTGGTGACCGGCCAAGATTGGCGGTTCAAGGGGACTTCGGCGGCGGCGATCGAAAATCAGGGCACGATCCTGGCCCGCTCGGGGGACCTCATCCTCATTTCGCGCGAAGTCCGTAACACCGGAACCCTTTCGGCACCCTCCGGCGTGGCCGCCCTGGCCGGTGGCCGGGAAGTGCTGGTTTCTTGGGCACCGGACGCCAGCCGGAGGATTTTCGTCCGGCCCGAGGGACTGGATGGCCGGGTGCACAATGCCGGGGCCATCGCCGCTGCCCAAGCCGAGTTGGTGGCTTCCGGCGGCAATCCCTACGCCCTGGCCATCAACAACGAGGGCATCATCCGCGCCACAGGAAGCCTCAAACAGGAAGGCCGGGTCTATCTGGTGGCCCGCGACGGAACGCTGGGTCACAGTGGCAGCATTTATGCACGCAACGCCGACGGCTCGGGCGGTTCGATCCGCATCGAAGGGTCCGGGGTTGGGGTCTCCGGCCGGTTGGATACCTCTTCCGATCTTTCCAAGGGCGGTTCCATCCGCATCGAGGGTGACCATATCCTGCTGTCCCATGGTGCGGGCTTGACTGTTTCCGGCCGGACGGGTGGCGGGAGTGTCGAAATGGGGGGCGGACTCCACGGTGATGATCCGGACATCCGCGAAGCACAGAACGTGACCGTGGAGAACGGAGTACGCATCGAGGCGGATGCGCGCCAGTCCGGTGATGGGGGTCTGGTGGTGGTTTGGTCCAACGGGGCCACTTCTTTCCAGGGGACTATTTCCGCGCGTGGGGGTGTTCAGGGTGGCAATGGCGGTTTTGTGGAAGTCTCGGGTTTGGAATCGTGGTTTTTCCCCAACTGGCTGACGGGCGTGGATGTCTCCGCCCCGGCAGGAAAAGCCGGGACCTTCCTCATCGACCCGACGGAAATCACCATCACCGGCAATGGGACTTCCGTTCCGATTGGCAACGGAACCGTGAGCACGGCCACGCTGCTGGACCAGGACGTTGCCGATTATCTGCAAAACGTGGGCAACCTGGTCATCCAGACCACCGGGGCCAACGGCGATATTTTGATACTCAATGGGGTAAGCATCAGCTGGACCTCAGCCAACGACCTCACCCTCTCTGCCGACAGAAACCTTACATTCCAAAGTGGTGCCGTCATCAGCAGTGCCACCGGGGATTTGAACCTTAACTTCGCCCAGAGCTCAGATGGAACCCTCACTTTTGCTGATGCGCTTCCCGATGTGCTTGCTTTGAACATCTCGGGGGGATCGGGCGGCGGGATTACCACCATACTGCGCGGACCCGACAACGGAGCCATTTTCACAATTTCCGCCAGCACGGTTAACGACGGCACCCAAAGCGCCACCTATTCCAACATTGACCAACTGGTCGGCGGCAGCGGGGATGATTCCTTTGTTTTCTCCGGCGCGACCACATTTTCTGGGGATATCGACGGAGGGGGGGCGACCACGGGGGACACGATCGATTTCTCCGCAGCGACCGGATTTGCGACGACCGTCGACACCGGTGATTTGGATCCTTCCAACCGCGCGGGTACAGTCATCGGGGTGGAGGTTTTTGTCGCTCCTTCGGGGAGTCAGACCCTTCGTGGTTCCAGCAATGCGAGCCGGTCTTGGAATGTGGGGACCAACGGGGTGACCACAAGCGGTATCCTGTACAAAGGGTTCGAAAATCTCCTGGGCCGCAACGGCGTGGATACCTTCACCTTTGCCAATGGCGCTACTTTTAGTGGAGGGATCGATGGAGGATCGGGTTCGGATGTGATCGTTTTGACCGGTTCAGGCCAATCTATTTCTTTGACGGCCACGGGTGCCGGTTCGGTCAATGGCTCGGGAACATTTACAGATATTCAGGTACTTGACGGTGGTGGTCAGGGGACGCTGACCGGGCCGAATGCGGCCACGATCTGGAGCATCACCGGGTCCAACAGCGGCACGGTGCTCTCAACGGGCTTCAGTAACTTTGGGTCTTTGGTCGGCGGGAACAACGTGGCCGACAGCTTTGTTTTCGACGACGCGGTGGTGTGGGCTGGCAGCCTCAACGGGGGCAGCGGAGGGGCGAACACCCTGAGCTTTGCCAACTTCAGCACAGCGGTGACGGCGAACCTGGCGGCAGGGACGTCCAACAAAGTCACCGGAGGCCTGAGCAACATCCAGACCGTGATCGGCGGCAGTGGGAATGATGATCTGACCGGCAGTTCGAGCTTCAGTTCGACCCTGCAAGGTGGTGGAGGGGATGACACCTACCGGGTGACCTTTGGGGGAGCGGCAATCACGACGACGATCACCGAAGTGGCCCTGGGCGGGACGGACACGGTGGAAGTGACGGGCACGAGCGGAGCGGACACCTTCACCATGACGGCCGCGACGACCCTGAGCGATGGGCAGCACGCGGTGGTCTTCGGAGGGCAGGTGGAAGACGTGAACCTGGATGGGCTGGGCGCGGTAGACACCCTGGTGGGATTCAACCAGGCCAACACCTTCAATGTCACCGGAGCGGATGCGGGAGACCTGGGCGTGATCGACTTTACCAGCATCGAAAGCCTCACGGGTGGAAATGTCAGTGATGCTTTTGTCTTCACGGCTTTGGGTTCTTTGGGGGGGGATCTTCAAGGGGGTAGTGGTGTCGATACCTATGATTTTGGTGGAGGCGGGCAAGTGACGGGAAATATCAATGACACCGCCGGTTTGAGTGAATTGTATGGCACGCTCGCAGCGGGAAGCATCACCTTTGGTGCGGTCAATCTGAATAGCAACACGGTTCTGGACACCAGTAGCGCCGGTGGATCTATCGGGCTTGGAGCACTAACTGGTAGTGGTTATTCACTTCGAATTTCCTCCGGCTCTGGACTGAAAAACCTCCTGGGCTCGGTTTCCGGCCTTTCCTCCTCCACCGGAGCGGCACTGGTGCTGGAAGGTTCTGGAGCGACGGACTTCGCTTCGACGGTGGCCACAAATTCCGGGGGTATTGATGCCAGCGGCTCGGGTGGGGTGACTTTCCACAACGGAGTGACTCTGGGCGACGGCTCGGTCGGTACTTCTTTTGCCGGTCTTGTTCGTTTCGCCCTTTCCGCCGCGACCACGTTCCTTGGCCGCGATGGCTTGGCCTTTTCCGGGGGCGTTGAGGTGACCGGCGCGGATCTGACGATCAACAGCCAGGGCAGCAATGTGGATCTTTATGGATTGGATGCCGGGGGCCGCTCGGTCACCATCCAGGCTGGTGCGGGCACGCTGGACTTCCTTGGCCAGGACGCGATCCAACTCCAGGCATTTACGGTTTCGGCCGCCCTCACCAAGCTGAATTCGGTCACGACAACCGGCACGCAGTCCTACACGGGCCCGGTCCGTGTGTCCGGCACCCTCGACGCCAACCGCTTGGAATTTTACGGAAGTGGTGCCGTGACGGCGGCCAACGGCACATCCGCCGCCACCACCTCTGCCGGCCAGATCCACTTGGACAAATCCGGTGGGGGTCCGGTTGTTTTGGCCAACGATGGCGCCACCACCCTTACCACGGGGTCGACGACCTCCTCGCTCACCCTGACCGTGGACAATGGCGACCTCACCTTGGGCAGCGGAGTGCAGGCTAGCACCTTGATTGATTTGACCGTGACCGCCGGCGGCCTGTTCCAAACTTCAGGCGTCCTCAAGGCCCCCACGGTGTCTCTCACCGTTTCCGGCGCAACCGGGACCGCGCTCGCGCCGATTGATACGGACACCGCCACCCAGCTGGATCTCGATCTCGGTGGCAACGCTTTCCTTGTTGAGCAAACCCTCCTCGACCTGGGGACGGCGATCACCTATTCCGGCGGGGTGGCTGTCCAGACCATCGACCTCACACTTTCCGGGGGCACGGCCAGACTGGCGGGGAATTTTGGCAGTGTCGGCGACCACTTCACTCTCCGGGTGCCGACGGGTTCGTTGCAGCAGGTTTCCGGGACTTTCTCCGCCGACCGGTTGACCGTCATCGCCTCCGGAGGCATCGGTTCCACGCTTTCATCCCTGCAAACCCAGGCAGGAAGCCTTGATTTCACCTCCGGTGGTTCCGCCGGGATCTATGTCAGCGAGTCCAACGCCGTCAGCTTCCGCGCAGACGCCGGATCGGGTGAGGTGAAGGTTGTCACCGGTGGCACGCTCACCATTGATGGTGACATCACCACCACGGGCGACGTGGTTTTGCGGGCCAACAGCGGCAACATCCAGGGCTCGGGGGTGGGCAGCCAGACTCTTTCCGCCGACGACCTCCAGCTTCTGGCGCCTTCCGGCAGCATCCTCTTCAACAACCTCAACCTGGACATCAACTCCGGTGGCACCAGTTCCGGGGGCGGCATCGATCTCGGTGACATCGTCGTGACGGGGGATTTCACCACCACGGCCAGCGGTTCGGTGACCCAGAATGGCGCCCTGGAAGTCGGAGGTGTCTTCACACTCAATGCCGCCAACCAAAGCGTGGTGTTGAACAACGCCGGCAACCGCTTCGGGTCGGTGGCGGTGCGGTCGGATTCATTGGTGCTGCGTGAAGCGGATGGCATGCAGTTGAACCAGTTGGAGGTCAATGGATCAAGCAGCCTCATCTCCGGAGGGAGCATCACCCAGACCGGAGCCCTCCGAACGGCTTCGCTCAGTCTCTCCGCATCCCAGGGCATCGTGCTGGAAAATCTGCTCAATCGCATCAACGTCCTGGGCAATGTCATCCGCGGGGCGGCCTTCCGGCTTTACAACACTGTCGACCTTGAGATCAACGGTGAGATGTCCGGTGGAATTGCCGCCAGTGGGGTGCAAATCGTTTCCGAAGGGGACATCACCCTGCTCTCCGGAACCCATATTCTGGCCAGCGGCCTTGGAAATGACATCGTATTGGCGTCCAAATCCGGCAATGTCGCGGATTTGAGCGGGGCCAGTGACTCGCTTGAAACCCTCTCGGGCAGCCGTTTTGTCATCTACAGTGGCACCCAGGTCCAGACCAAGACCGGACTGCTGACGGTCAATTTCATCCAGCTTTCCTCTCCGTATCCCTCGTCCCCCTCGGGGGCCGGCAATGCGGTTCTGGTGCGTGAAGGGCTGCCCGGTGACACCACCATTGTGGTGGTGGTGCCTTACACCCCGCCCGTTTCCCCGGGGGCCATCAACGTGGGGGACTTCGGTCTGCGCAGCATCGATATCGGCAACGGCGGCTTGGGCATTGGTTTCCGAACCGGCGCGGGCGGCTCCGGCGGTTTCGGGCTCTTTGCCGTCAACGACAAGGGCGAAGCCCAGGAAATCGGCGAAGATGCCGCTGAAGCACTGCGTGAGTTGCGACGCACCCTGCAGGAGGACATGTCCGCCTCGGCCAAGGATGACATCCTCCAGGCCCTGGCCGACATCCTCTCCGGCAGGTTGGATCCCCGCGAAGTCCGCCTGCCCCCCGGTCTTCTTTACCAGGAGGACGCCAACGGAAATTCGGTCATCATCAAACCCGAACTGGCCAACCAATTCCTGCTCTCGATACTCGACCCGAAAAGTTACCAGCAACTGGCGCAGGCCCTGGCCGCCCTTTCCAAGCAGCCATGAAGTCTGATCCATGCCTTGCTGCCTCGGCCGCGTTCTTTTTGTTTTCCTTGCTGCTTACCCATCCGGCAAGCGCCCAAGTCAACAACCCCGCGGTCTCCGACACCATCCCGCGCTTTGAAAGCATCGCCCCGCAGCCGCTTCCCGAGGACACGGGTGAAGTGGACCGGGTCAAGCCGCCGCCATCCTCGGAGGTCACCGATGACACCGAATTGATCAAGGAACTCAAAGGGCTTTGGTTCACCAGCCGCAAAGAAGAGATCCTGGCCGCCGGGCGCAAACAACCCCTCGGCGTCACGGTATCCGCGCTTCCACTTCTGGATGTGCCCGAAGTCCGGCAGAAACTGGGCAGCCGCATCGGCGGCCCGGTGAGCCTCAAGCGCCTCAACGAGCTGGTGAAAGAAATCGTCGCCATCTACCGGGACCACGACCTGCCGGTCGTCGATGTGCTCATTCCCGAGCAGGACATCACGACGGGGTTGGTGCAGATCCTGGTCCTGGAAGGACGGGTCGAGGATGTCCGGTCCGAGGGGAACCGCTGGTTTTCCGACCGCCGCATCACCGGCCCGGTGCGGTTGACGCGCGGCGGGCGAATCCTTTCTCGCCCTTTGGTGGAAGATATCCAGTTACTCAACCGCAACCCGTTCCGGGAAGTGGAAGTGCTCTTCACCCCCGGGGAGGGGCCCGGGATGACCGATGTGGTGCTCAAGACCCAGGACCGCTTCCCAGTCCGCTTTTACACCGGTTACGAAGACACCGGCAATGACATCACCGCTGAAGAACGCCTGATCTTCGGATTCAACTGGGGCAACGCTTTCGGCCTCGACCACACCTTTAACTACCAGTATTCCATCAGCCCGGATTTGTTGGCTTCGCGCTCGCATGCCCTTTCCTACGAAATCCCCGTCTTCCGAGACCACCGACTCACCGGCTACATGAGTTATTCCCAGGCCAGTGCTGATGTCACCGGGGCCGGGGTGCCGGGCCTGGAGACGGACGGCACCAGTTTCCAAAGCGGATTCCGCTACCGGCACCAACTCCCGGGTTCGCAGGGAAACTTCCGCCATGCCCTCACCACCGGCTTGGACCAACGCCGCGTCGACAACGATCTCTTCAGCGGTTCCCTCACCCTTAATGCGGAACAGACGGAAATCTTCCAGGCGGTTGCCGGATACGGAATGGATTGGACCGACCCCACGGGTGGTTTCCTGCGTTTCGAAATGACCGGATTTTTCAGCCCGGGCGGGGTGGGCAACTTCAACTCCCCGCAGGCTTTTGAGAAAAGCCGGGCCTTCTCCGATCCTTCCTACACGTATGTTCGCTTCCAGGCCGAAAGGCGACAGCCACTCTTCTGGGGTTTCGAGGCCCAGGCCCGCATCAACAGCCAACTGGCGGACACCAACCTCCTCAGCACGGAACAATTGGGCATCGGGGGCTACAGTTCGGTGCGCGGCTATGCCGAGTCCGAAATCCGCGGCGATGAAGGTTGGTACATCAACCTCGAATTGTACACGCCGCCGGTGAAGTTCGACCGGATCTTCGATTGGACCGGCCATGCGGCCGAGTTGCGGTTCCTGGGTTTTTGGGACTACGGCCAGGTCGGCAACGTCAAGTTGCTGGAAGATGAGAATCCCGACGGGGAGTTGTCCTCGGCCGGGGGGGGGCTGCGACTTTTCATCGACCGTTATTTCAGTGCGCGGATGGATTACGGTTTCCAGTTGCTCGACAGTGGATTCAACAAACGCTTCGACTCCCGCATCCACCTTGGATTGATCTTTTCCTATTGATCCCCGATCCGCCCCATACCCTCCATGAAAACATCCGACCAACTGCTGCCTTGTCTGTTCCTTGGATTGCTACTGGTCGCCGTCGTTCCCGGCCGCGCGCAAATGACGGTGCCCCTGACCATTGCCTCCGCCTCCGGGCAGTCGCAGGTCTTTACTCCGGGCAAGAACGAACCGGTCCTGGCCGCCGCCGGGATGGAAGTTCCCCTGGGCGCGGAGCTGCGCACAGGCGACAACGGGGAAATCACCCTGATTGTTTTTCCCCGGCTGGCCATCACCCTCAAGGGGGGCACCCGTTTGCGCGTCGAAGAGCGCCATTCCCCCACAGCGCAGGAGACTGCCACCGCCACGGTGGACCTGCCCGAGGGCCGCATCGTGGTTCTGGTTTCCGATCCACCCGCCGGGCAACAAGCAGGCGAGGTCGATCTCCAGATCCGCACCCCGCAGGGGGTGGCCCGTCCGCGCGGCACGTTTTACGCCGTCCTGGTCAAGGATGGCAAATCCTACCTTGCGGTCCGCGAAGGCATGGTCGGCTTGGAGCAATTCCAGCCCCTCCAGACAGAGGCCGCTGCGACGGATGAAAAATTGCCGGTGCGCAATTACGGTGCTGCCACCACCACCTCACCCCGCGGTTGATGGGGTTGCCGCCCGTTCAGCCTGTGCTAGCTTTCCGCTTTATGAAAAAGATCACCCGTTTTTCCGCACTGATTCTCCTCCCCCTGCTGCTCGTCTCCCCGGCCGTAGCCGCCCCCCAAGTCTTCAAGATCGACCCGGTCCATTCCTCGGTCGGTTTCAAGATCCGCCACCTGGGCATCAGCTGGGTCACCGGGTCCTTCAAGGAATTTGAAGGACAGGTTTCCTTCGACCCGGAGAAACCCGAAGCCAGTTCCGTGGTGGTCACCGTCCAAGCGGCCAGCGTTGACACCGGGAGTGCCAAGCGCGATGCCCACCTGAAAAAACCCGAGTTGTTCAATGTGGAAAAATTTCCCACCCTCTCTTTCAAAAGCACCAAAGTCGAAAAAACCGGGGACAATACCTATAAAGTCACCGGCGACTTCACGCTTCTCGGCACGACCAAGCCCCTGACGGTGGAGTTCACCGGCACGGACGAAGTCAAGGGCATGCAGGGAGAAACCCGCCGCGGTGGCGAAACCACTTTTGTCATCAAACGCAGCGACTTTGGAATGAACTATTCCATCGGTCCGATCGGCGATGATGTGCAGGTGTCCCTGGCCTTTTCCGGCATCAAAGCCGACGCCGGAACCACCCCCTGATCCGGCGCTCCCGGCTCAGAGCCGCTGTTCTTCGATGTCGTAGATATCGAAGAAGTGATAGACCGGGCGGTTGCGACGGATGAATTTTGGGATGTAGTCCTCCATGTATTCCTGAAGGGCATCCGGAAGTTGGCTCAGGGTTTTGTCGCGCCACTCATTATTCCATTTGATGACTTCGATGCGTGGGCGTTTGACCGCCCTGTTTTCGATCCAAGCCGCCACTTCGGAATCCGTCGCACCGGTTGCGACCTGGGCCTTGAAGTCATCATAGGGAATGCCGACGAATTCGAGGAAGAAAAGGTCGAGGGGACAACCGGAGTGGTATTCGCCGGCCGTGCGGGCAAGGACCGAGCGGCATTTGTCGAGACAACGGGCGGCGATGACGTAACCCGCCAGCAGTTCACGCGGGCTGCGGGGGAATTCCTTGGTCAGGTCTTTGGCGAGGAGTTTTAATTGGGGATTCATATGGTTTGTTGTTATGGATGGTTATGGGTTATCGGAAAGCTCGTGGATTTGGAATTCCAGCCAGGGGGCCAGCGGAAGTTCCTGGAGCCAGGAGTTCACCTCTGCCTTGCCTTCGGCCCGGAACGTGAGGAACGCCCTCCAGTCGGCGGCATCGACCGGAGTCATGGTGAAGGATAGCAGACGTCCGTCCTTTATCCAGGCCGCCACGGTGGCCTGCTCCGCCGGGATGCGCGCGCGGTAGCCGTCGTCCACCGGCTGGGTGCGCGTGACGATGACCTGGAGGCGCTTCTTGCGGTCCGCGCCATATTCGGGGAAATCGGCCAGTGGAGGCAGCTTCCGCGGTTCCTCGGTGAAGAAGGTGGCAAGGCGGCGGTCGAGTTGGGCCAGGATTTCCTTGCGTTGCGCATCTTCGAGCCGGACAGGGGACCAGGCGATGAAAGGATCCAGGGGCAGGAATCCATTGAACCAAAAGATCCCGTGGTGGATGGGCGTGAGCACAGTTTCCATGGAAGGATTGAACCCGTGGCCGCTGTAGGCGACCGGGCCCCCACCGGTGGTCATCAGGACCATGGCCCGCTTGCGGCTCTGACCGGTCCCGTTCTCGTAAAGCTTCGGGCCGCCGTAGATCCGGCCCATGGCGTAGACGCGGTCGACCCAGCCCTTGAGGATGGCCGGCATGCCGAACCACCAGAGCGGGAATGAGAAGATGAGGGCGTCGCAGGCTTCCAGTTTGCGGATCTCCGCCTCGAGTTCCGGGGCGAATCCGTTGTTTTCCGTGGCGTGCATTTCCTCAACCTGCTGCTTGAGGTAATCGGGATTTTTCACCGTGGTGAAATTGTTCCTGCCGGAAAAGGGATTGAATCCCATGGCCGGGAGGTCGGACCAAGTGACGGTGTGACCGGCTGCTTCCAGGGTGGCCGCCGCTTGGCGGGCCAAGGCGCTGGAAAAGCTCTGCGGTTCGTGGTGGGCGTGGACGAGGAGGATGTTCATGGGGGTGATTGAACAGGAGAGAATAAAGTCAACGGAGCAATACAGATCTCATGGTTGGGATTCCCACCCTGTACCTTGCTTCGTTTCCTTCGTTAACTTTTGTTGGTTGGTTTGTTGGATTATTGGGCCGTCCAGCCGCCGTCGACGAGCAGGCTGTGTCCGGTGATGAAGGAGGACTGGTCGGATGCGAGGAAGGTCACCGCATCCGCGATCTCCCCGGGCAGACCCATGCGTCCGACCGGATGCAGGCCGGCGAGATACTGGCGCATCTCGCCTTCCTTGCCGGCGAAGCGGTCGACCATTTCGGTCTCAATGGCGGCGGGGGCCACGGCATTGACGCGGATGTTTTGCTTGGCGAATTCCAGGGCGACCGATTTGGTCAGACCTTCCACGGCATGCTTCGCGGCCACGTAAATGCTGACCTGGGCCATGCCATTGTGACCGGCCACGCTGGAGGTGTTGATGATCGATCCGCCGCCGCTTTGGAGCATGGCGGGGATTTCATGTTTCATCGAGGAGAGCACGCCCCAGACATTGATCTCGAAGATCCGTCGGTAGGAGGCCTCATCGGCCTGGTCCAGCGGTCCCATCCACTCCACACCCGCGTTGTTGAAGGCGATATCGAGACGGCCGTAATGATTCAGGGTGGTTTCGACGAGGTTCTTCACATCGGCTTCGATGGAAACATCGGCACGGACGAAGATGGCGTCACCGCCCGCTTGTTTGATTTCGGCGACGACGGCCTGGCCCTCGGATTCGCGGCGGCCGGAAACGACGACATGGGCGCCTTCACGGGCGAAGCGGAGGGCGGTGGAACGTCCGATACCGGAGGTGCCTCCGGTGATGAGGGCGGTTTTGTTTTCGAGGAGATTCATGGGGTTGGTTCTTTCTGGGTTTGTTGGGTCAAGCGAGAGTGGGATAGTCCGTGTAGCCCTTCGGCCCGGGCGAGTAGAAGGTGGACTCGTCGGGCTCGTTCAACGGGGCGTTGCGGCGGAAGCGCTCGGGGAGGTCGGGGTTGGCGATGAACGGAACACCGAAAGCCACAGCTTCAGCGATGCCTTCGGAGAGGTATTCCGAAGCCTTGGCGGCGGTGAAGCCGCCGGCGGTGACGAGGTTGGTTTTGACGAATGGCCGGAGTTCGCGCGGACCGACGCCTTCTTTGGCCCCATGGGCGATGTCCTGGGCCGTTACCTCGGTGATGTGGAGGTAGGCCAGGCCGTAGGGCTGCAGTTCCCGGATCACATGGCCGAAGGTGGCATAGGGATCGGAGTCGTGCATGTCGTTGAAGACACCCGATGGGGAAAAACGGATACCGACGCGTCCCGCACCCCAGACCGAAACCACGGCTTCGGTGACTTCCAAGGTCAGTCGGGCTCGGTTTTGCACGCTGCCGCCGTAGGCATCGGTGCGGTGGTTGGTGCCGTCCCGGAGGAACTGGTCGAGCAGATAGCCGTTGGCGTTGTGGATTTCCACGCCGTCGAATCCCGCGGCCTTGGCGCGCAGGGCGCCGCGGCGGTAGTCCTCGATGAGTCCGGGTATTTCCGAAAGCTCCAGGGCGCGTGGAGTTTCGTGGGGTTGGTAGCCGCTGGAGGTGGCGGCCTGGCCGCGGGTGATTTTCACGGCAGAGGGGGCCACGGCGGGTTGGCC
The DNA here is from genome assembly GCA_033875315.1 of Candidatus Methylacidiphilales bacterium. Lineage (NCBI taxonomy): Bacteria > Pseudomonadati > Verrucomicrobiota > Methylacidiphilae > Methylacidiphilales > Methylacidiphilales bacterium. The sequence continues at coordinate 38,465 of JANRJG010000024.1, read as the reverse complement.
ATCGCTGTAGTGCGAGGAGTGGCCGACGCGGCCACAGTGCCAGAGTTGGAGGAAGATCCGGCCACCGGCCGAGTGGACGGCGGTGGTCACTTTCTTCCAGCCTTCGAGTTGGGCATCGGTGTGGATGCCTGGAGTGTTAGGATAACCGTTGCCGCGCTCGGAGATGACGGTGGCCTCGCTGATGATGAGACCGGCCGATGAGCGCTGGCGGTAGTATTCGGCATTGAGGTCGGTCGGGACCCGGCCTTCCCCGGCCCGCATGCGGGTCAGGGGGGCCATGAAGACACGGTTGGGGACCGTGAGTTCGCCCAGTTGCAGAGGTTGGAAGAGGGCCGGATAGGCCGTGGGTTCGGAGGCGGTGAGTGGGGTGTTCATGGCATTTAGTTGACTGGTTGGTTTAACTTGTGTGACAAAAAGTTTCAGGCGGCTTGGGCGAAAGGAAGGCGAACTCCCAGAAGGGAGTGGAGGCCCGGCTCGATCAACTCCAAGGGGCTGGTTTCGTTGAGGACTTTGGCCTGTAAAAGCAGACCCATGACGTAGGCATAGGCCTGGCGTGCCTTGGTCACGGGGTCTCCCGGAGCCATCTCGCCCAGGGCGATGCCCTCCCGGATGGCGGATTCGTAATAGCGCAGGTAGCGCTGGTTCATGCGTTCGGTTTGCAGACGGAGCTTTTCTTCCTGGGTGCTCATTTCCACCCCGATGGTGAAAAAGGGGCAGCCGAGCACCTTGCCGCAGGTGCGCTGCTTCTCGCGTTGGGTTTCCAGTAGGCCCTTGGCCAGACGGGAAAGCCGCTCCCAAGGGGAGACCTGGGAGGAAAAGATCTGATCCATTTCGGGCTCCCGTTCCTGCCAGTGGTGCTCCATGGCGGCAGCCGCCAAATCCGCTTTGGAGGGGTAAAAATGATAGAAGCTGCCTTTCTTCACTCCAGCGTGGTTGCAGATATCATCGACGCTGGCCGAGCCGTAACTGCTCTCCCAGATCAGTTCGATCATGGTTCGCAGCAGCTTTTCTTTGGAATCCGATCCACAGCGCATGGGTGAAACATAGTTGACCGTTCGGTTTAGACAAGAAAAATGATGACCCTGGCCGGGCGAGGGCGGGGAAGCGATGGGATGAGTGCGATCCCCTGGAAGGTGCGGAAGCTGGGCTTGGCTTTGCTTCTCCTTCTGGCAACCTCGCGCGGTGAAGGCTCTGCTCCCGTGGCGGCATGCTCGAGCGCTGCGTTATGGCGCGGCCGGGCTTTTTTTGGCCAGCTCGGGATTCCTTCTCCTTCTGACGGCAGGACCGGCAAAGGCGCATCCCCTTGAAAACACTGAAGCGGCACCCAACGGGGTGGTGGACCCGGCCTCCCGCGTGATCCGTGCCTCCGCCGATCCGGCGTGGCCGCCTTTTTCATTCCGGAACGGCGATGGAAGACTGGCCGGTCTGGACATTGATCTCTTCGAAGAAGTTGCCCGTTCTGCCGGCTTGGAAGTGGAATGGGTGCCCGCCGAGGATTGGAGCACTTGTCTCCGAATGATGGCTGAGGGGCGGGTGGATGTCCTCACCGGCACCGCGCGTTCGGAAGAGCGGGAAAAAAGCCTCGCTTTCACCCGGACCTACTTGGCGGTCCCGGTGGCCATCGTCGTCCGCAACAACGCCCCCTTCCTCACGGCGCTGGCGCAGTTGAAGGACGAACGCGGGGCGATGCCGCGCGATTACATCACCACGAACTATCTCGAAAAACGGGGAGGTTCAAGGCAACTGGTCTACACTTCGACCATCGAAGAGGCCTTGATGAAAGTGGCGCGGGGCGATGCCGACTTCACGATGGAAAACCTGGTCACGGCCAACCACATCATCCGCAGCCGGGGTCTGACCAATCTCAAGATCGGCGGCATCGATGAATTCACCTTCGATCTCCGGCTGGCCACCCGTCGTGACAACCCCGCACTGTCGGCCCATTTGGACGGGGCCTTGGAAAAATTTCCCGCCATCCGCAAACAAGAAATCCTGGCCAAGTGGATCACGGTCGAGGGGCGCAACCTGATCGATTGGGAGCGTTACCGTTGGTGGGCCATGGGACTGGTTCTGGCCGCCGTGACGGTGGCCCTGGTCTTTGTGCTCCGCAACCGGTTCCTGGCGGAAGAACTGGCCGAGCGGAGGAGGATCGAGGCCGAATTGCAGCGCGCACACGATGAACTGGCCGCGGCCAATGACCAAAAAAACAAACTCATGGCCATGGCCGCCCATGACCTGAAAAACCCGCTGACCTCCCTGATGTTGACCCTGGAAAACCTGCGAGGCCTTCCGCCCACGGAGCAGGACGAGGAAATCCGCAACGCCCACCAGATCCTCAACTACATGACTTCCCTGGTTCGCAACCTCCTCGACATCGAGGCCATCGACCATGGTGGCCTGAAATACAACCCGGGAAAGGTCTCCCTCGAGGGGCTTTTTCAAGAAACCGCCGCCCGTCTTCAACCCGTGGCCCAAGCCAAGAACATCCGGTTGGAATGCCCTCCCAGCGCGGTGGAAAATGCCACCGTCGTGGGCGACCGCGATGGGTTGCGCCAGATCCTCGACAACCTGGTCTCCAACGCCATCAAGTTTTCACCCCCGGGCAGCCGGGTGGCGGTGGGATGCCGCGCGGAGGACGCGAAGCGCCTCCGCATCGAGGTCGCCGACGAGGGACCGGGACTGACCAAGGAGGACCAGACCCGTCTGTTCCAGCGCTTCACCCGGCTGAGTGCGCGGCCCACCGGTGGGGAGAGTTCCTACGGGCTGGGATTGTCCATCGTCAAACGGGTGGCCGAGGCCATGGGGGGGCGGGCCGGTTGCGACAGCCAGCCCGGCAAAGGGGCCGTCTTCTACGTCAGCCTGCCCGCCGCCTGAGGTCGCGGGCACCGGGCTTCAATCCTTGGTGGTCTTGATCTCGATGATGTCGTGCGGTGCGGCCTCGCGCTGGCCGGCCGAGGTGACACGCACGTAGCGGGCCTTGCTTTTGAGTTGCGCCAAATCGGCCGCCCCCAGATAGCCCATGCCGCTCTGCACGCCCCCGGCCAGCTGGGCCAGGGTATCATCCAGTGATCCGGAGATTTCCTTCAGGGCTTCCACACCCTCGGCCGCGGCCTTGCGGTTGAGGTCTTTCTTCTCATGGCCGTAACGTGCCGCCGACCCGGCCTTCATCGCCTCGTGGCTGCCCATCCCGCGGTATTGCTTGTACAACTTGCCGTTGATTTCAATGATCTTGCCCGGTGCCTCGCGGCAGCCGGCCAGCATGCCGCCACAAATGACCGCGTCGGCCAGGGTCAAGGCCTTGACGATGTCGCCCGATTTGTTGATTCCGCCGTCGGCGATGATGCGGACGGGCTTCTTCGTTTTTGCCTGGGAGGCCACATGGAGTGCGGTCAACTGCGGGATGCCGACCCCGGCGACAATCCGGGTGGTGCAGATCGAACCCGGTCCTTGTCCGACCTTGACCGCGTCCGCCCCGCAATCGGCCAGGAATTCCACACCCTCCGCACTGGTGACGTTGCCGGCAATGACGGTCAAATCGGGGAAGGCATCGCGGATCATCCGCACGGAGTCGCCCACGCCGCGGGTGTGGCCGTGTGCGGTCGAAACCGCCACCGCATCCAGGCCCTCATCGACCAGATGGCCGACATGGTCGAGGATGCGCGCCTTGTCCAGTTCGCCCGTGGCCGTGCGTGCGGCCGCGATGGCCGCCCCGCAAACCAAACGGAATTGGCTGTCGCGGGCGGCGCGGGTGCGCGAGGTGTTCTCTTCCGTGATGCGCTCGATGTCGGACAGGGTGAAAAGGCCGCGGAGTTTGTCGTCTTTATCAACCACCAGCAGCTTGTGGATGCCGAGGTGCTCGCTGAAGAAAAAATCGGCCGCGGCCACGGGGTTGTTGCCGAGTTGGTCCTCGCGGATCGTCAGGATGCTCCGGCGGGGCATCATGGCCTCGCGGATGCTTTTGGCCGCGTAGCGCGGGCGCACCACCGTGCTGGGGAGCAGGCCGACCAGGATGCCTTTTTCATCCACGATGGGGAACGTGCGGAATTTGAAATTGCGTTCGTCGACCAATTCCATGACATCGCCGATCAACTGGTCGGGCCCGAAAGTGATGGGTTCCTGGATCAGTCCGTTGATGTGGTTCTTGACCCGGATGACTTCCTTGACCTGTTGTTTTTCGCTCAGGTTGTAATGGATCAGGCCCAGCCCGCCGTTGAGGGCCATGCCGATGGCCATTTCCGACTCGGTGACCGTATCCATATCAGCCGAGATGATCGGCAGTTGGAGTTCCAGTCCCTGGGAGAGCCGGGTGACGAGCCGGGCATCGCGGGGCAGGATCTCGGAGTAATTGGTGGCCAGGGAAACGTCGTCGTAGGTCAGCGCCTCGGCGGAGTGCCGCGCGAAGAAGGCTTCGGCCGCGAGATAGGAACTTTTGCTTTCCTGGCCGGGGGAGGTCGGGGGGTGGGCCATAGACAACTCAACAGCCACCCCCGTTTTCTGGCAAGCGATTTTGACGGATGGCGGTCTGGAAAAGCAGGGTTTGACCCCATGGGAAGCCCGGCAAGTCATTCCATCATGGAATCCAGCCGGAGCCGGGGACTGATCTCCCGGCCTCTGTGGCTGGACACCATCACCACCCCACGCACCAACCCGGCCGGTTGGTTGCATATTGAAGAAACGCCCGGAAATGAAACAACCCCCCCATGCCCTCCTCGCCATCCCTGCCCTGATTGTTCTGACCCTGGCCGCCTGCAATCAAGAAAAAGCGGCCATCAACGAACACCGGGATGCCACCCTCGAATCCATCTAAAACCGCAAGCTGGCCGTCGATGTGCAGGCCAAGGATGCGACGATCCAAACCGACATCAATGCCACCGTCGACAAGGCCAACATCGAAGCCAGCCGGATCACCGAGCAGGCCCGGCTGGATGCCGACCGGAAAAAAGCGGAAGCGGATGCGGTGGCGGATAAAGCCCGCGTCGATGCCGAAAGCAAATAGCCCGATGCCCGGCCGGCGGCGCTCATGCCGCCCATGCTGCTTATGCCCCGCAGCCGCTTTTGAGACAACGGGTCACCAAGGCGGTCCAGCCCGTCTGGTGTGAAGCCCCCAAGCCCTGCCCGGTATCCCCGTGGAAATACTCATGGAACAGGAGCAGGTCTTTCCAGGCCGGGTTGTGTACGTAGGGGGAATGGGCGGCATGGCAGGGCCGCCTGCCATCCGGACCGGGAAGAAAGATCGAGGCCATTTTTCTTTCAATGGCTTGTGAGGCCCCGTCCAGGGGGATGCGGTTGCCGGAACCGGTGGGGAACTCCACTTCCAGGCTGTCTCCATAAAAATGGTGGTAACGCTCCAGCGCTTCGATGAGCAGGTAATTGACCGGAAACCAGACGGGCCCGCGCCAATTGGAATTGCCGCCGAAGAGCCCGCTGTCCGATTCGCCCGGTTGGTAGCGCACCTCCATCGTCTCGCCCTGGTGGCGGAAAACAAAGGGCTGTGCCGAATGGGCCTTGGAAAGCGAACGCAGGCCGTGGGGGGATAGGAATTCCGCCTCGTCGAACAACCGTGGAAGCAGGCGTTCCAAACGTCTTCGCGAAGCCAGGGCGAGCAGCCGCTTGCCGCCTTTGACCTCGACGTGCCGGGCCAGTTCGGGCCGGTGCTTGAGGAACCATTCCAGCCGCTTGCGGAAACCCGGCAGATGGTGGATGGCTTCCTCGTCGAGGATTTCCACCGCACAAAGCGGCAACAGGCCGACCATGGAACGGATCTTCATGGGGATGGAACTTCCGTTCATTTTCAGCCGGTCATAATAGAAGCCGTCCTCCTCGTCCCAGAGACCGTCGTCCCCGAGGGTGTTGATGGCGTCGCAAATGGCGACGAAGTGTTCAAAGAATTTGGAGGCGATGTCCTCGTAGGACGGGCGGGTCTTGGCCAGTTCCAAGGCCATCGAGAGCATGGTCAGGCAATAAAAACCCATCCAGGCGGTGGCATCGGCCTGTTGGAGCCGGCCGCCGCCGGGTAGGGGTTTGGAGCGGTCGAAGACGCCGATGTTGTCCAGTCCGAGGAATCCACCGTCGAAGATGTGGTGGCCCTGGGGATCCTTGCGGTTGACCCACCAGGTGAAATTGATCAGCAACTTCTGGAAGGCCCGTTCGAGGAAATCCAGATCCCGGTGTCCGCGTTCCCCGGTGATTTTATAGACCCGCCAGGCCGCCCAGGCATGCACGGGCGGATTGACGTCCCCGAAGTTCCACTCGTAGGCCGGAATCTGGCCGTTGGGGTGCATATACCATTCGCGCAACAGCAGCAGGAGCTGGCCCTTGGCAAAGTCGGGATCGATTTCGGCGAAAGGGATCATGTGGAAGGCCAGATCCCAGGCGGCGAACCAGGGATACTCCCATTTGTCCGGCATGGAGAGGACATCGCGGGCGAAAAAGTGCGGCCAGTCGGCATTGCGGTGGGTGCCGTGTCCCGGGGGCGGAGGCGGCTGGGCGGGATCTCCTTTCAACCAGCTCTCCACCACATAATGGTAGAACTGCTTGCTCCAGAGGAGCCCGGCGTAAGCCTGGCGCGCCACCTCCTGCTCGTCTTCGCCCAGCGTGGACGGCAGGACCATGTCGTAAAAGGACTCGCACTCCGCGCGGCGGATCTCGAAGACATCGTCCGCATCCTGGAGTCCTTCGAATCCGCCTTCGCGGCCGGTGGTGACGATGCGGCAGGTGAGCGTTCGGCTTTCCCCGGGCGCCAGTTCCCATGTGTACCATGCCGCCGCTTTGGTCCCGCGGGGTTCGGTGTGGCAGAGGGCTTTTTTGCCGTGGATGACCGCGTCGTGGAAGGCATCCTTGGTCAGCGGGGTGGACTCGGGCAGACCGTAAAGGCGGGTCGTGTTGGTTTCGTTTTCCGTGAACAACCACCGGGGACGTCCGGTCGCGGCAGATGCTTCGATGTGCCAGTGGAAATCTTCCAGCGTGGCGTGGCGGGCTTCCACCCGTGTCGCTCCAGTGAGACGGAGCGATGGCTTGATCTCACAGCCCTCGTGTTCGCAGCCCCAGGACCAGCTGTTGCGGAACCACAGGGTTGGCAACAGGTGGAGGGGGGCGGATTCCGGACCGTGGTTGGTTGCCGTGATGCGGATCAGGGTGTCGTCGGGTGTGCGCTTGGCGTATTCGATGCGGATGTCGAACGTGCGGCCTTCATCGAAGATGCCGGTGTGTTCGAGGTCGAACTCCGGTTCCTGTCTGCTCCGCTTCTGGCCGGCCTCCCGGAGCTGGTCGTAGGGAAATTCGGCCTGCGGGTATTTGTAGACGGCGGATTGATAGGCGTGCGAGGGGAGGCCGCGCAGATAATGGTAACACTCCTTCACGTCCTCCCCGTGGTTGCCCTCTGGCCCGGAGAGGCCGAAGAGGCGTTCCTTGAGGATGGGATCTTTTCCGTTCCACAGGGCCAGGGCGAAGCAGGCCCGGCATTGCCGGTCGGTCCAGCCGAGCAGCCCGTCCTCGCCCCAGCGGTAGGCGCGGCTGCGGGCGTGTTCGTGGGGGAATGAACTCCAGGCGTTGCCGTCGGCGGAATAATCCTCGCGCACGGTGCCCCATTGTCGTTCGGCCAGGTAGGGACCCCAGCGTTTCCAGTTTTCCCGTCGCGCGGCATCGGCCTCGAGGCGGGCCCGTTCTGCGTGGATCACGCGGCTATCTTAGACGGGCCGCGGGGCGGCTGCAACTGCCGCCCTTCCGCTTTCGGAAACCTTCCGCCGCCAGGTGGCGGGCGGGGTCCCGGTCTGCTGGCGGAACCAGCGTGTGAAGTAGTTGGCGTCATCGAACCCCGCCGCTTCCGCCGCCGCCGCGCTCCGTCCCCCGGCGGCCAGAACCGCCCGGGCTCGGTCCAGGCGGACCCGGGCCCGGTATTGGTTCAAGGTCAGGCCGGTTTCCTCTTTAACTTTCCGGTTGAGATAATCCTGCTGGTAGCCGCACTGGCGGGCCAGCACGGCGATGGGCAGGGCCCAGGACCCGGGCTCGGCCAGCCGCTTTTCCAACCGGGCCCGGATGCCGCCCCGGGGAGGGAGGCGGGATCCGTTTTGGGACAGGACCCGGAGTTTGCCCAGCAAGACCAGCGCCCAACCCGCGCTCTCGACCGCCGTATCGGCATTTTGCCTCAGGCCGGCGAGGTGGTGCAGGCCGTCGCGGATTTCCCGCATCATCAGCGCCGGAAGTCTCACCACCGCGGTCTCGCCCCGGGGGTCGCGGTAGTCCATCACCAGGCAGAGGGGGGCGCGTGGCGTGGTCCGGTGGAAGGCGTGGGGAACATCCGGTCCCACCAAGACCAGGGTGCCGGGTGCAACAGGGTGCTTCCGGCCATGGACCTCCTGCTCGCCGCGACCCGTCAGGTAGAGCAGGGCCTGGGCATGCCGGTGCCGGTGCGCTTCCACTTCCTGGTGGGCGGGAAGATGGCGGTTCACCGAAAGACGCAACAACCGCACCCCTCCGGCAGAGGCGTCGAGCTGGGAAAAAAGTAAGGGTCGGAATCCACGCATCGGTCAAAGTCCCAGGCCGGGAAAGGTGGGGTTCCTTCCCCATGGCCTTCAGCGTATCACCCAGCATCAATCAATAAAGTCGATTTTGTGCTAAAAAAGGCGACTTTCTCAGATGCGCTTGAAAGACGAAAGTGGCATATTCCTCCCATGACCCGCCCCGTTGTTTTGATCACCGGCTCCAGTCGCGGCCTTGGCCGGGGTGTCGCCCTGACCCTTGCCCCCGAGGGCTACGACCTCGTCATCCATTACGCTTCCAATCGTGCTGCCGCCGATGAAACCATCGCCGCTTGCCGCGCTTTGGCCAAGGAGCCGGCCCAGCGCTTCATCGCCCTGCCCGCCCAGTTGTCCTCCGCCGAAGACCGCGCCGCCCTCGTCGGCGAAACCCTCAAGCAGCTCGGACGCCTCGACGCCCTGATCAACAACGCCGGCATCGCCCCCCGCGAGCGCGCCGACCTGCCCGATGCCAAAGAGGAGATCTTCGACGAGGTCCTTTCCGTCAATCTGAAAGGTCCCTACTTCCTCAGCCAGCATGCCGCCCGGCACTGGTTGGCCCACAAGGGGGAATCCGCCCTCGCCGGGGGCTACAAACTCATCTTTGTCACCTCCATCTCCGCCGACACCGCTTCGGTCAACCGCGGGGAGTATTGCATTTCCAAGGCCGGCCTGGCCATGGCGGCGCAGCTCTGGGCCACCCGGCTGGCCGATGAGGGAGTTCAGGTCCTCGAACTGCGCCCCGGAATCATGGCCACCGACATGACTTCGGGCGTGAAGGAAAAATACGACGCCCTCATCGGTGGTGGCCTGGTGCCGCAAAAGCGCTGGGGCACCCCGGAAGACGTCGGCCTGGCCTGCCGGGCCATCTGCCGCGGCGATTTCCCTTTCAGCACCGGCGACGTCATCTACCTCGACGGTGGCTTCCACCTCAGAAGGCTCTAATCAAGGCCGTCATTCCCCCGATCAATTTACCCAATCTTAAATCTTAAATCTCAAATCGTAAATCCGTCATGCTTCACTCCGACTCCTCCCTGACCCCGAAGGACCTCGTCTCCGGCGCCCGCCGGGTCTTCGAGGCCTCCGCCCCCAAGATCGCTTCCCTGCAAAAACGCTGGAGCGAATCCGACGGCACCCCCGTCTTCACCGTCGCCGGACGTTACACCTCCCGTGGGTGGACCGAATGGACCGAGGGCTTCCAATACGGCGCCGCCATCCTCCAATTCGATGCCACCGGTGACGAGTCGATGCTCCAGATCGGCCGCGAGGGCACGCTCCGTCGCATGGCCGGCCACGTCACCCATGTCGGCGTCCACGACCACGGCTTCAACAACGTCAGCACCTACGGCAATCTCCGCCGCCTCCTGCAGGAAGGCCGCCTGCCTGCCAACGCATGGGAAGGCCATTTCTACGACCTCGCCCTCAAGGCCAGCGGCGCGGTCCAGGCCTCGCGCTGGACCCAGCTCAACGCCGAACTCGGCTACATCCGTTCCTTCAACGGCCCTCAGTCGCTCTTCGCCGACACCATCCGTTCCCTCCGTGCCCTGGTCCTGGCCCACAGCCTCGGCCACCGGTTGATGGGCGAGAACGACCAGAAGATCAACCTCCTCCACCGCGCCCTCCAGCACGCCGAAACCACGGCCCGTTACATCGTTTTCTTCGGCAAGGGCCGCGACGCCTACGACGTCCCTGGCCGCGTCGTCCACGAGGCCGTCTTCAACGTGACCGACGGTGCTTTCCGCTGTCCCTCCAGCCAGCAGGGCTACTCGCCCTTCACCACCTGGACCCGCGGCCATGCCTGGATTCTCTGTGGCTACCCCGAAGAATTGGAATACTTGGAGTTGCTGCCGGAATCCGAATTCACCGCCGTCGGTGGGAAACAGAAGATCCTCGACCGTTTCCTGGAAGTGGCCCGCATCACGGCCGACTTCTACCTCCGCGAAACCCCCGTCGACGGCATCCCCTACTGGGACACCGGTGCCCCCGGGCTGGTCCACCTCGGCAACTACCTCGACCGTCCTGCCGATCCCTTCAACGACCACGAGCCCGTCGACAGTTCCGCCGCCGCCATCGCCGCCCAGGGCCTGCTCCGACTCGGACGTTACCTGGAAAAGAAAGGGGATGCCGAATCCGCCAAGAGATACATGGCCGCCGGACTCACCACCGCCCGGAGCCTCTTTGCCGAACCCTATCTTTCCACCGATCCCAACCACGAGGGCTTGCTGCTCCACACCGTCTACCACCGTCCGAATGGTTGGGACCACATCCCCGCCGGCCGCAAAGTCCCCAGCGGTGAAGCCGCCATGTGGGGCGACTACCACCTGCGCGAACTCGCCCTTTACCTCCTCCGCCTCGCCGAAAACCAACCCTACCTCACCTTCTTCGGAAAAATCTGATGATCATCGCCGACCTCTCCCAGATCGCGGGCCGCACTTATCCTGCCCGCCGCCGCACCCAGAATCTCGTCGGGGGACTGTCCCCCATCCAGGCGACCAACTTTGCCATGGGCAACGTCACCCTCGAGCCCAACGGCGGCCAGGTCCCCTGGCACAATCAGGAACAAGAGGAAATTTATTTCATCGTCGAGGGCAAGGCCGAGATGTGCCTCGGTTCCGAGCGCACCGTCCTCCACTCCGGCCAGGCGGCCTACATCCCCAGCGGCGTCTTCCACCAGTTGACCAACATTGGCGACACCCCGCTGCGCATGATCTACGTCTACGGCCCGGCCGGCGATGTGGCCCATTGGCGCCAGGAACTCGAAGGCACCCTGCCCAAGGCGGGGATCGACGTCCCGGCCCTGCCCGAGGGGGCCCAACCCCAATGCACCGCGAAGCCGGTGGCTTGATTTTGGCCACAAAGAGGCACAAGAATCACATAACTTATAAAAGGAATCGGGTTGAGATATTCTTAAAGATCAGTTAGGTGTTTGGGTCATGAATAACCCATCCATTTTTGAGCTTTGCGACACCATCCGTGAAACCTCCTTTGCCATCCACAAGTATCACCGCCACGGCCACCTCGAAAAAATTTACGAAAACGCTTTGATGAACCGGTTGATGAAATTGAACATTCCCGCGGAACAACAGCATCCGCTTCATGTGCGTGATGAAGACGGCACGCTCTTGGGGGATTATTTTGCCGACTTGTTCGTCGACAACAGGCTCATCGTGGAAATCAAAGCCTGTAATGTACTCGCGGAAGATCACACCGCCCAAATCCTCGGTTACCTGCGTTCGTCCCGTATCGAACACGGTCTCCTGATCAATTTCGGTTCCTCCAAACTCCAAATCAAAAAATACATCCTTAGCGAAGCAGGCCCGTCATTTTCCTAGTTTTGCGAATTTTGCGCCTCTTTGCGGCAAACATCCCCTTATGAAAGAACACAAAATCGGCATCATCATGAACGGCGTCACCGGACGCATGGGCACCAACCAGCACCTCATCCGCTCCATCGTCGCCATCCGCAAGCAGGGGGGCATCAAGGTCGGTCCGGGCGAAACCATCCTGCCCGACCCCATCCTCGTCGGCCGCAGCGCGGAAAAACTCAAGGCCCTCGCCTCGGCCCACGGCATCGAGCGCACCAGCACGGACCTCGACGCCTGCCTGAAGGACCCGTACAACCAGGTCTACTTCGACGCCACCCTGACCGGCCAGCGCCCCATCGGCGTGCGCAAGGCCATCGCGGCCAAGAAGCACATTTATTGCGAGAAACCCACCGCCACCACCTCGAAAGAAGCGATGGCCCTTGCCCTGGAAGCCGAGAAGGCCGGGGTCAAGAACGGCGTCGTCCAGGACAAGCTCTGGCTCCCCGGCCTGCTCAAGCTCCAGCACCTCATCGACACCGGCTTCTTTGGTAAAATCCTCTCCGTCCGTGGCGAGTTCGGCTACTGGGTCTTCACCGGCGAGCACGACAAGCTCCAGCGCCCCTCGTGGAACTACCGCAAGGAGGACGACGGCGGCATCATCGTCGACATGCTCTGCCACTGGCAATACGTCATCCAGAACCTCTTCGGCGACATCAAGTCGCTCTCCTGCCTCGGAGCCACCCACATCCCCGAGCGCATCGACGAGGCCGGAAAGCCCTACAAGTGCACGGCCGATGATTCGGCCTACGCCACCTTCGAATTGCAGAACGGCGTCATCTGCCATTTCAATTCCTCCTGGACCGTGCGCGTCCGCCGCGACGACCTCCTGACCCTGCAGGTGGACGGCACCCACGGCTCGGCCGTGGCCGGACTGCGCGACTGCGTCATCCAGCACGGCTCGATGACGCCCCGCTGCGTGTGGAACCCCGACATCGACAGCCCGATCAAGTTCATGGACGGTTGGGTCACCGCGCCGACCAAGGACACCTTCGACAACGCCTTCAAGGTCCAGTGGGAACTCTTCCTGCGCCATGTGGTGCTGGACGAACCCTTCCGTTGGTCGCTCCGGGAAGGGGCCAAGGGCGTGCAACTGGCCGAACTCGGTCTCCAATCCTGGGCCGAACGACGTTGGCTGGACGTCCCGAAGCTGGGCTGATAGGATTTTCTTCCATGAATGCCGAACTGGGTAAGCGACTCGCGGAATGCCGGTTGATGCCGGTGGTGGTCATTGAGGATGCGGGCAAGGCAGTCGACCTGGCCGGGGCTTTGCTCGAGGCCGGGTTGGGGGTGATCGAGATCACCTTCCGCACCGCCGCTGCGGAGGAATCCATCCGCCGCATCGCCAAGGAATGCCCGGCCATGTTGGCCGGTGCGGGCACTTTGCTGGACGACAGCCAGGTCAAACGCGCCATCGACGCCGGGGCCCAATTCGGCCTCGCTCCCGGACTCGATCCCCGAACCATCGCCAGCGCCCAGGCGGCAAAATTCGATTTCATCCCCGGGGTCATGACACCGGGCGAAGTCCAACAGGGCCTGGCCCTCGGATGCAAGGTGCAGAAATTCTTCCCCGCCGAACAGGCCGGAGGCGCCGCCTTCCTCAAGGCCCTCGAAGGCCCCTACGGCCACACCGGCGTTCGCTTCGTCCCCACCGGCGGTCTCCACGCCGGCAACATCGCCCCCTACCTCGCCCTCAAGAGCGTGGCCGGTCTCGGCGGTTCCTGGTTCGTCGATAAAAAACTCACCGAAGCCAACGACTGGGCCGCCGTCACCCGGCTCACCCGCGAGGCTTTGGCCCTTACCAAGGCACCGGCATCGCCGGAGTCTTAAGTATTAAGAATTAAGTTTTAAGCAGACTTCCTGCCATAAACCCCCAGTGAACATTAGTGAATATCAGTGGTTAAACTCATGAATCTCCGCGACCCCAAAACCTGCCAATACGACGAAATCTCCCTCGGCGAAGTCATGCTCCGCCTCGACCCCGGTGAGGGCCGCATCCGCACCGCCCGCACCTTCCGCGCCTGGGAAGGCGGCGGGGAATACAATGTGGCCCGCGGCCTGCGCCGCTGCTTCGGCCTGCGCACCGCCCTGGTCAGCGCCTTCGCCGACAACGAAATCGGGCGCCTGCTGGAAGACTTCATCCTCCAGGGCGGTGTCGACACTTCGCTCCTCAAATGGTCCCCTTACGACGGCATCGGTCGCACGGTCCGCAACGGCCTCAATTTCACCGAGCGCGGTTTCGGTGTCCGTGGCGCTGTCGGTTGCTCCGACCGCGGCCTGACCGCCGCCTCCCAGCTCAAGCCGGGCGACATCGATTGGGATCACATCTTCGGGGAACTGGGCGCCCGCTGGTTCCACACCGGTGGGATCTTTGCCGCCCTAGGCGCCCAGACCGCCGAAGTGGTGCTCGAGGCCACCACCGCCGCGCGCAAGCACGGCACCATCGTCTCCTATGACTTGAACTACCGTCCCTCGCTCTGGAAGGGCATCGGCGGGACCGACAAGGCGCGCGAAATCAACCAGGCCATCGCCCACAACGTCGATGTCATGATCGGCAACGAAGAGGACTTCACCGCCTGTCTCGGACTGCATGTCGAAGGGGCTGACGCCAACCTCACCAATTTGGAAAAGGACAGCTTCCAGCGCATGATCGGCCAGGCGGTCAAAGCCTATCCCAACTTCCAGGCTGTCGCCACCACCCTGCGCGGCGTCAAGAGCGCGACCGTCAACGATTGGAGCGCCATCCTTTGGACCGGCGGGAAGTTCTACCACTCCGTGGACCGGCCCGGCCTGGAAATCATGGACCGCGTCGGCGGCGGCGACAGCTTTGCCTCCGGACTGATCTACGGGTTGATGGTCCTGGGCGATCCGCAACAGGCGGTCGAGTATGGGGCCGCGCATGGCGCCCTGGCCATGACCACCCCCGGCGACACTTCCATGGCCTCCCTGGCCGAGGTCAAGAAGCTGGCCGCCGGCGGCGGTGCCCGCGTCGACCGTTGAGGCGCAGGGCGGGGCGAGTTTTAAGCAGAAAGCCCCTTGTAGCCGGGGAATCCCTTCCCCGGTCGGCATCTTTAAACGAGCCCCTCAGTCCAATTGCTGACAGCTGATGGCTGATAGCCAGATCCCCAATCCCATCTCGCGCAGAGACGCAGAGGCGCTGTGGGGCAGCGAGTTTTAAGTTTTTAAGAATTAAGTTTTAAGCAGAAATCTCCTGTAGCCGGGGAATCCTTTCCCCGGTCGGCGTCTGAAAAACGAGAAACCAGAAAGCCCGGCCCAAACTTGCAAGGGCGGGACGCTGTTGGGCAAAATCTGGACAGACAGGTCAGAATCCGCTAGCTTGTACGCATGACCGCCCATCAACTCCAAGAGGCCAAGCAGCGTTTTTCCAAGGTCGCCAGCCAGGCGGCCCGGGGCAAACCCCAACTGGTGACCAAGCACGGCAAGCCGTTCGTGGTGATCGTGAGTGCCGAGGAATGGTCCCAAACCCGAAATACCGGCACGGCGGTTTGGGACCGACTGCGCGCCTGCCCTGAAGACCTCTCCCTTTTGGTGCAACCGCGCAGCAAAGACCTGCCCCGCAACGTCGGTTTATGAACTACCTGATCGACACCAATGTCCTCTGCGAAAGCACCCGGCCCCAACCGGACATCAAAGTGGAACGGTGGCTTCGGGGATTGCCGACAACCTGCCAATTCATCAGCGTGATCTCGGTTGCCGAGATCCGCAAGGGGGTGCTCATGCTGTCCGGGGGAAAGAAACGGCGGGCGTTGGAAGCTTGGTTGGATGAACAACTTCTCCCGGCCTTCGAGGGCCGTATACTGCCACTGGGAGAAGAAGAGATGCTCCACTGGGCCAGGATGCAAGCCGAGGCAGGCTTGAAAGGAAATCCACTTCCTGTTGTCGACAGCCTCATTGCCGCCACGGCCAAATGCCACGCTCTCGTTCTGGCCACCCGGAACACAGCGGATTTCCGGCATTGCCAGATCAAGATCCACAATCCATGGGTCGATTGAAAAAAGCATCCTATCTCCCCTCAGTCCAATAGCTGATGGCTGGATCCCCAATCCCATCTCGCGCAGAGACGCAGAGGCGCTGTGGGGGGGGGCGAGTTTTAAGTTTTATCCGCCTTCGCCAAGGCTATGGCGGACGGGAGTATTAAGTCCGCCGCGTCGGATCTTCGATTTTAAGCGGAAATCCCTTCCCCGGTCGTTGGCTAGGAATGAACCATGCCTCCAACCTGGGTCTGATCCGCAGATGGCTTGCCAACAAGCGATCTGTTCAGATTTCATGGACGGCCCTCCAACAAACCCTTACCCTAGCCCCATGAGTGAAGGAGCGGCTGGACCAGCCCCTGAAAACGAAGCAGATTTGGTGCGGCGTCGGCAGGAGTTTTTCGCCTCCATGCATACCATGGGTCTGCAAGGCTGTGATGCGGATGAAATACCCGGCGCGCAGGGCGAGTTCGGGCACGAGATCACCAACCCCATCCCCACCAACACCTATTTTGGTTCAGACAGCTATCTGTCCCGGTTGCGCACCGAGGACGGTGCGCATGTGAAGGCAACGCGTGCGGGTACAGCCGTATCGCCGGCGTGTCCCCATCCGGTGGATGTCTACGCGATTTCCAAACAGGACGGAACGCCCTTGGCGACCCTCTATTTGTCGCCACACAACCAGCGCAATTCGGATAAAGCGCCCCGGGGCTTCATGTTGCAGCCCACCATACGCATCGATGGCCGCGCGTTTGTCGGTATCTGCGATCCTCCCCTTCGTCCCAGTCGCCCCCCGAAGAAACCGGCGAGCGGGGTCAACGATCCTAATCCTTGAGCAGGTAGGCGTGGCGAGTGGGTTCTTAAGGTTGTCGATCCGGGAAGCAAGGCGAACTTTATCCGGCTTTGCCACAAGTTGGAGTTGATTGTTCAAGAGTAGAGTGAACAACAACGAAAAGAGTATGAATCCGGCCGTTGCAAACGTTTATAAAGAATTGGCAATCTCCCGTTGCGCTCGCACATCGGTCTGAGAAAATCAGGGCCATGACCACTACCACACTCAAATGCAAAGCCAAGAGCAGCCTATTCGGTGGCACGATCGTCACATTCATCGTAACTGGGCACACGCTCAGCTTCCTCATTCCGGAAGGCACCCACAGGGGCGAGATGAACCTTACGGTGGACGAGCGCGAAGCGATTGCTGAGCACATCACACACAGCTTATTAGCGCCATTCCTTCCAGACGATAACAAAATCAGCGGGTTCACTCTCCAAAGCAAAAAAATACGCAGTGAATTTGGAGGATCAACAGAAACGCAATCATGGGAAGTTCCCGGTAAGACTAGAATCGATCTCCTCCAACCCATCTGCTCCAAATGGACCACCCTCTCCTGATTTGAGACCGCGTTTGGAAAGTAGATCAAGTTCGAACGGGTCAATGTCTGAAGTTTGCATTCCCTTGTGAGAAACCGCCGCAAAAAAGCTGGGAGGGATTACTGGGTGTGGTAAAACGGTAATTGCCATGGAACTTGCGGAGCAAAATAGGATGCCGTTGGGAGAAGCAAATTTGAAGCAGCTAAAATCTGTCAAGTGTCAGGTGTCGACACCATGCGCCCCATCAAGAGCGTGACATCTGTGTCCGGCGCTAAGGGCCAGCTAGATTCTCAGGTAATCAGTCGATGAGGATGTCGAAGGTTCTTCACGTTAAAGGTAAACGCGCTGTAGGCGTCGTGCGCGAATTGGAAGGCTAAACTGTCAAAGTGGAAAATAGCGCCCAAAAAACAGTGAACATAGTAGAATTTATCAAGAGGCATTATCCTCCAATAATTGGCGCCGCAATACTGGCATATTGCTTCCGTCATGAGGTAATTCGCTTTCTGGTCGCATTGACCCAAACCCCGAAACTAGACATAAGCTGGCTTAAGTCGGAAGAGTGTAGTGACCCGCCCCGCAAAACTCACATGCTCTCCGTCCTGTTAACCCCTTCAGGATTGCGGGCTTCGCCTCCCCGTTAAAATTTTGTCCTGTCAGATTCAAAAAGGCTCGCAGCCAACGGTGGGTGTAACTAAACAAGTATTCAGCACATGTCTGCCCGCCCCATCGCCGTCATTGTCGGAAACCACGGCGAAACCGAACACGTTTTCCCACCCACTGTCCGCGCCCGTTTGGCGGAGTTCGCCGAATTGCGTGCCGTGGATCTCGATGCCGCCGCCTTCTCCCAGAACCTGGAATTGCTGGCATCGACCGAATTGCTCTTGGGCACGTGGGGAATGCCGGTCCTTGATGCGGAATTCCTGGCCCGCCTGCCCCGCCTTCGCGGCGTTTTTTATGGAGCCGGCTCGGTCAAAGGATTCATCCACAATGTTTTCTGGGACCAACCCCGGGTCCTTTCGTCCGCTTCCGCAGCCAATGCCGTCCCGGTGGCTGAATTCACCGTGGCCGCCATCGTTCTTAGTTTGAAGAAAGTCTGGCAACACCTGGCCGACACCCGGACCCACCAGCGTTGGCAGCGATGGAACGTGATTCCGGGAAATTACCGCACCACCGTGGGGCTGGTTTCCCTGGGCTTGATCGGACGCCTGGTTGCCGAGCGTCTCCAGGTCTTCGATCACCGAGTCCTGATCCACGATCCCTTCGCACCGGAATCCGCCATCCGTGCACTCGGTGCCGAACCCGCCACGTTAGCGGGGATTTTCGCCGAGTCGGACGTGGTCAGCCTGCACACCCCCTGGCTACCCGAAACGGTGGGCATGGTCCACGCCGGGTTGTTGGATACCATGAAGCCCCACGCCACCCTGCTGAACACTGCGCGCGGCGCCCTCATCAACGAAGACGATCTCTTCACCGTACTCAAACGACGTCCGGACTTGACCGCATTTGTGGATGTCACCCATCCCGAACCTCCCGTGGCGCATTCGCCCTTCTACACGTTACCCAACGTCTTCCTCACGCCACACATCGCCGGATCCCTCAATGCTGAATGTGGGCGCATGGGCGAACTGGCCGTGGAGGAAGCCCACCGGTTTATTTCTGGGCAGCCGTTGCAACACGAGATCACCCGCGAACAACTTGCCCGCATGGCCTGAGGACCGGTCAACCCTCGCGCAGGGTGCAAGATATCCCCATTTGGAATAGGCTCTAAGTCAATCGTGGACGGACCGGATGTCGATCAAGGGGTGGGCTGAAGAAAGCCGTCAGGACTGGGGGAAGACCTGTCCGGCCCCCCCCATTTGCGTGTTGGGGAATGGGGCGTAGACTTAACCATGAACGCATCCCTCTATCGCAAACTTGGTCTGGTCTGTTTCGTGCTCGGTTTCGCCTCGATCCTCGGGTCGATCGCCATCTGGTATGCCGCCGGGGGAGGCTCGGTCGATCCCCTCCAAGTGGCCCATGGGGAACGTTTCGGGATCTTTGTCGGCCTGTGGGCGCCGACGTTTTTCATCCTCTCCAACCGCTTCGACCGCTACGCCGATCACGCCCAAATCAAGGCCGCGTGAGGGACTCGGTCTCGTTTGGCTTAGAGCCTATTCGGACAGGCTCTTACCCGATCTTGCCTTGCGCCTTGCCCTCAGCGTCCCTGCGTGCGGAAGGCGCGCGGGGAGACGCCGTAGTGGCGTTTGAAACAGGTGGAGAAGTGGTAGGGGTCGGTGAAGCCGCAGGCCTGCGCGACCTGTTGGACCTGGAGCGGATGGCGCAGGAGCAACTGGCCGGCCCGGTCGAGCCTTAAACGGGTGAGGTATTGATAGGGGGATTCATCTCCATAGCGTTGGAAGAGGCGGGTCAGGTAGGCGCTGTCGAGGTGGATTTCGCGCGCAAGGTCGGTGATCCCGCCGGGGCGATGGTGGTGGTGTTCCAGATAGGCCCGGGCGCGCCGGTAGGAGAGCAAGGCGGCGCTGGCGTTCTCCGCCGGTTCCGATCGCGAGGGCTGCAGCCAATCCAGAACCAGCCCGAGGGTGTGGTGGGTTTGTGCGGGGGTGGATTTCCTTTCGTTTTGGTCGAGGATGAGTTGCTTGAGCAACGCCGCCACCAAAGGAAGCCGGGTGGTGGAGAAGCACAAACCGGGGGCCAGCGGAGGCCTGCCCCGCACATCGATGAAATACTTGCGCAGGGGGCGGCGGGGGTCGCTTTCGATGCGGTGGGCCACTCCGGGACCATAGGTGAAGACAGTGCCCGGGCGGAGGGAGTGGGCTTTTCCCTTGAGCAGCAGATTTCCGCGGCCCTGGACCACACATTCGATGCCCAGGCAGGGGAAGGTGGCACGCTCGACGACGTAGTGGGGCAGGGTGGCTTCGTACCCGGCCAGGGCCAGGCGGGGTCCGCCACGGGCGGGTTGGTCGCGCGGATCGAAGGTGGCGTAGCGAGATCGGGCGGGATCGACGGCCACATCGGGCTGTTTCAAGTCCATGAAAACTAGGGTCAAGAATAGAAAGGTTTTGGTCAAGCCCGGTCATTGTCAGCCGCTGTCGAGGGGGCTATGGTGCCTAGATGATGATATCACGATTCAGTTTGGGCATGGGCGACCGTTTCGCCCACGAAGGACGGTCCCAGTTGTCCGCCGTGGTCCAGGCCCGCCGGCGGGGCATCGAGGTTTGTCCCGTCTGGAACAAATCCAACCGGGAGCACACCCTGATCAAGACCCATCCGGACGATGTCCGGCGCGAGGCCGACACGGCGGTGCGGGAGCTGGGTTGGGACGGGCCCTACCATGTGGATGCCGACCACATCGGACTGAAGACGGTGGACCGCTTCCTGGCCGGGAGTGATTTCTTCACCCTGGATGTGGCCGATTTTGTCGGCAAACCCGCGGAGCCCGGACAGATGGAGGCGCTGAAGTCTTTCCTCAAGCCCTGGGGACCCCGGGTCCGGGTGCCGGGCATCGACCGGCCGGTGGAACTGGGTGGCGCCGCCTTGGATTCGGCCTGTGCCCAATTCCTGGGAGCGATGGGCGAGGCCGGCCGGATCTACCGCCACATCGCGGCCGCCAAGGGAGAGGGGAGGTTCATCACCGAGGTCTCGGTGGATGAAACCGACACGCCGCAGAACCCGGGCGAGCTGCTGCTCATCCTGGCCATGCTGGCGGTGGAGGGGGTTCCGGTGCAGACCATCGCGCCAAAATTCACCGGGCGGTTCAACAAGGGGGTCGATTACGTCGGCGACCTGGTCCAGTTTGAACAGGAATTCGATCAAGACCTGCATGTCCTGGCCTTTGCCATCCGTGAGTTCAATCTGCCGACTTCGTTGAAACTCAGTGTCCATTCAGGAAGTGATAAGTTCTCCCTCTATCCGATCATCAACCGGCTGGTGAAACAGCACGGTTGCGGCTTGCATGTGAAGACGGCGGGCACGACCTGGTTGGAGGAGGTCATCGGCCTGGCTGAGGCGGGAGGCGATGGCTTGGACATGGCCAAGGAAATCTACCGGGGTGCGCTCGGGCGTTTCTCCGAACTGACCGGGCCCTACGCCAGCGTGATCGACATTGATCCGGCGCGACTGCCGGACACGAATACCGTGGCGGCATGGGACAGTGCCTCCTTTGTCGCCGCCCTGCGGCACGATCCGGGATATCCGGGATATAACCCCCATTTCCGCCAGTTGATCCATGTGGCCTTCAAGGTGGCGGCCGAGATGGGACCACGTTATCTCGAGGGCCTGGTCAGACACCGGGCGGTGATCGAACGCAATGTGACCCATAACCTGCTGGAGCGACACTTGTCGCCGATTTTCGGCGGTCTGACATGAAAACCCGAAAGCTGGGCAAGACAGGGTTGGAGGTGTCCGTGCTGGCCTATGGCGGGTCATCGCTCGGTTCGGTGTTCCATGAGATCGACGAACCCGAGGGCATCCGTTCGGTGCATGTGGCCCTTGACCACGGGATCAACCTGATCGACACCGCCCCGTTTTACGGTCTGACCCGGGCCGAGACCGTCCTGGGCAAAGCCCTGCGCGGGATCGCCCGTGACCGGTATCTCCTCGCCACGAAGGTGGCGCGCTATGGCTACAAAGAAAGAGACTTCGACTTTTCCGCCGAGCGGGTCACGCGCAGCGTCGATGAGAGCCTGCAGCGGCTGGGGGTGGAGCACATCGATTTCATCCAGGTGCATGACATGGAATTCGGGTCGATGGAACAAATCATCGCGGAAACGATCCCGGCCCTGAAGAAAGTCCAGGCCACGGGCAAGGTGCGTTATGTGGGGATTTCGTCGCTCCCTTTGCGCCTGCAGCGCCAGGTGCTCGAGCAGACCGAAGTCGACCAGATCCAGTCCTACTGCCACTGTTGCTTGAATGACACCGCATTGTTGGAGATGCTGCCCTTTTTCCAGGAAAAAGGCGTGGCCATATTCAATTCGGCGCCTTTGGCCATGCGGTTGTTGAGCGACGAGGGGCCGCCCGACTGGCATCCGGCGCCGCCGGAGTTGCGGGCCAAGTGCGCCGAGGCGGCGGCCTATTGCCGGTCGCGGGGCACGAGCATCAGCAAGCTGGCCCTGCAGTTTTCTGTCAGCCATGAAAGCATCCCGACCCACATCGTGGGGACGGCCAGCCCGGCGCGCATCCTTCAGAACATCCGCGAAATCGAGGAGCCGTTGGACCGGGAGCTGCTCGAGGCGGTGTTGAAGATCCTGCAACCGGTCCACAACGTCACCTGGCCCTCCGGCCGGGCGGAGAACCAGTGACATGTTGAAGCAAGGCATCCTCAACCCCGCGCTCAACCACCTGTTGGCACGGGTGCGGCACACCAATACGCTGGTCATTGCCGACCGGGGATTCCCCTCTTGGCCCGGTCTTGAAACGGTGGACATTTCCCTGGTGGACGGCATCCCGACCGTGGCCGATGTCCTGCGGGCTTTGAAGGCCCAGGCGGTCTTTGGCAGGGCCTGGATGGCGGAGGAATTCCTGGCCGTGAATGGCCCGGATGCGCTGGCGTCGGTGAAGGCCGTCCTCGGTGACACCCCGCTGGTATTGGAAGGGCATGTGGCCCTGAAGCAACGCGTGCCGGGCGCCATCGGGCTGATCCGCACGGCGGACACCCTGCACTTCAGCAACCTCATACTGGAGTCGGCGTGAATGCGGGAGGAGGCATGACCATCGATGCCCACCAGCATTTCTGGCGTTATTCCGCGGATGAATACGGCTGGATCGATGACGCCATGGCGCACATCCGGAGGGATTTTCTGCCGGAAGACCTGGAAACGGAGATGCGCGGAGCGGGAGTGGACGGTGTGGTGTCCGTGCAGGCACGCACCTCGGTGGAGGAAACCACCTGGTTGCTGGAGCAGGCGGTGCGACATCCCTGGATCTGCGGGGTGGTGGGCTGGTTGCCCCTGGCCGAGGCCACTCTGCAGAAGGAATTGGACCGGTTTGCCGGCCACCCCAAACTCAAAGCCGTGCGCGAAGTGATGCAGGGGCGCCCGCCCGGAGCGCTGCTGGAACCGGCCTTCAGCAGTGGAGTCGCGCGGTTGCGGGAATACGGTCTGGCCTACGATATCCTGATTTTTGCCCGCCAGTTGGAGGAAGCGGCAGCCTTTGTCGACCGGCATCCGGGGCAGGTGTTTGTGCTCGATCACATCGCCAAGCCGGATATCCGAGGGGGTGGCATGGATGCGTGGGCCCGGGGGTTGCGCGATCTGGCCCGGCGTCCGGATGTGTACTGCAAAGTTTCCGGCCTGGTAACCGAGGCGGAATGGAAGTCCTGGACACCAGATTCATTGCGGCCCTATTGGGAGGTGGTGTTGGAGGCGTTCGGTCCGTCGCGCCTGATGTTCGGTAGCGATTGGCCGGTATGCCTGGTGGCCTGCGGATACGGACGCTGGAAGGAGACGGTGTGCGAATGGATAGGGAAGTTTTCCGCCGACGAACAGAACCGAGTTCTGGGAGGCACGGCGGTGGAAGCCTACCGGTTGGAGAAACAACCATGAAGGCCGTCGTCATCCATGGGCCGGGCGACATCACCCTGGTGGAGCGCCCCGCGCCCGTGCCCGGTCCGGGCGAAGTCCAAGTGCGGATCGCTCGGGCGGGGTATTGCGGGAGCGACCTGACGACCTTCCGCGGGCTCAACCCCATGGTGACCTATCCGCGCACGCCCGGGCATGAATTGTCGGGCACGGTGTCGACGGTGGGGGAGGGTGTCCCTGCGGAGTGGGCCCCGGGGACCGAGGTGTTGATCCTGCCCTACACCAGTTGCGGGAAGTGTTCGGCCTGCCGCCAGGGACGGGCCAACAGTTGCCGCCACAACCAGACCCTCGGGGTGCAGCGGGAGGGGGGGATGTGTGGATTCCTCTGCGTGCCGTGGCAGAAGTTGATGAAGGCGCCGGGCTTGGATTTTGCCGAGATGGCGTTGGTCGAACCGCTGACCGTGGGTTTCCATGCGGCGGCCCGCGGGCGGGTGGCCGTAGGCGAGACCGTGGTTGTTCTGGGTTGTGGGGCCATCGGTTTGGGGGCCATCGCGGGGGCGGCCGAGCGGGGGGCGAGGGTGGTGGCGGTGGATTTGGACGATGACAAAATCGCCCTGGCCCGGCGGGCAGGGGCGCAGGTGGGGATTCATTCAGGCAGGGAAAACCTGCACGAGCGCCTGTTAGCACTTACGGAGGGTGAGGGTCCGGAAGTCATCATCGAGGCGGTGGGCCAGCCGGCGACCTTCCGCCTGGCGGTGGAAGAAGTGTGCTTTGCCGGGCGGGTGGTGTACATCGGCTACGCCAAAGCGCCGGTCGAGTATGAAACGAAATATTTCGTCCAAAAGGAACTGGATATCCTGGGTTCGCGCAATGCCACCCCGGAGGATTTCCAGCGGGTGATCGGCATGCTGCAGGCGAAACGCTTTCCCGTTGCCGGGGCCATCACCCGTTCCGTTTCCCTGGCGGAGGCTCCGGAAGCGATGAGGGCCTGGTCGGCGGATCCTCTGACCGTCACCAAGATCCAAGTGGTGATCGGAGAATGAATCCGCCAGCCGTCATTTTTCCACGACGTTGAAAACGAATCCCTCTTTGGCCACGGGTGGTTGGTACTTGTCGGCCTCGAAAGAAGGGATGCGCGTGGGAGCGGTTTGGAAGACCGGCAGGATCACGCCCAGGCCTCCGGGCACGGGTGGGTAATTGACGTTGTCTTCCTGGACCAGGAGAAAGGCCCGGAAGACGCCGCCGGGGCGCTCGCCGATGAGGACTTCGATCGGGTAACTGGAGCCTTCCTTGATGTTGATCCAATTGCTGTAATTCCATTTCAGGGGTGTGTTGCGCGGTTCCTCGTTCGAGTTGGTGACGCCCTTGATGCGGGCATAGCTGCCATTCATGACCGTGTCGCCTCTGAATCGAACGACCATGACATCGTCCCCCTGGCCGCAGAAGCGGATCTTTGTGCTGCGGGGCGCGGAGAAGACCCCCTTGTAATGGATGACCCAACGGCGGGGTTCCACGTATTTGGCCACATCGAAGGCCTCGGGTGCGACACTGGCGTTGATGGTGGGGATACAAATTTGATAGGCAGCCAGGGGCTTGGGGGCGCGGAAGTATTTTTCCAAAACCTTCGGGTCCCAGCGCTTGTCCAGAAATTCGTTGAGGACGGCGTCGTAGGCGTTGTTCTGCACGCTGTTGATATCCGTTTTTTCCGCGGGTAACGGGGCCATGTCGGTCGGCTTGCGGTCGGGGGTTTGTTTGAGATCGTAGAGGTAGCCGATGAAGGCCTCGTTGGCCTGGGCGCCGCTGTTGCCGAAGATCGACTTCATGGAGCGGAGTTGCTTGCTGATGGGAGCGCCCGCCTTGGCTTCGGAGGGTTTTTCCTCGGTGGGCTGGGTCGAGGTTTGGGCCGGCAGGGTAGGTGCGGAGGGCAGGAACGTATAGGCCGGGGAAGGACCGGTGGACAGAATGATGTCGCGGGTGTCCACCGGGGTTTCTGGCGACGGGGTGAGCGATTCCGTTTGCTGGGTGAGGGTTTCGGTGGGCGTGGGTTCCTGGAGGGCGGGGTCCTGAACTTCCTCGAGCACCGGGGCCTCGTCCATTTGGGCGGGCGCATCGACCCATTGGGCATCGGGGGATTCGAAAGTGGTTTTGGGGATGGGGGCGTAAAAAAGAACCACGCCGCCGGTGAGGAAAAGGGCGAAGCCGTGCAAGAGCAGTGAGAGGACGAAGCCGAGGGCGGCCGAGCTCTGGATACTCTTGGAATCCGATTGTTTGGCAGAGGCCGGGGTTTCGGGCTGGGCGGTCATATGCTAGATAAAAAGTGAGATGAAAAGGGTCGAGTCAGCAAGCGAATCCTGCAAGGGACACTCCAAGGAAAGGGCTAAGGCTATGAACGAAGTTTAAAGTCGACACCTGCGATTGCAATATTTTCCTTTCAAGAGCACAAAAGAATGCAATAAAGTAACTTCCTATGATCTTCCGCAAATCCATGAAGTGTGTCGTTTCTTTGCTCTTTGCCTGGGTGGCATGGACCGCCAGCGGTTTGGCCACATCCACCCCGGGCCATGACCTTTTGAAGCTCAGTAAGTCGCAGATTCCGAGTGCAAGTATCGACTGGAATGGCAGTTCGGTGGGTTTATCCGGCGGGGAAGTGGTGGTTGTGGGAGGCTGGGATGCATTGCAGCAGCGCGCCCGCGGGGAAGCTTGGCTGGCCCCTGTGGAAGGAAAGGGCGGGGGATGGAGGCAGGTGGGGGTCTCCGATGCAACCGCTTTTGCTGCGGTGGCCCAAGAAGATGCCGGATTTATTTGCGCCGGTGGATTGAAGGATCGCGTGCCGCTCTCCACGGTCCGGCGCTACACAGTCAAAAACGGACAACTGACGGAGGAAAAGTTGCCCGACCTGCCAGTTCCCCTGGCTGGAGCTGGCGCGGCCGTTCTCAAGGGAACGCTTTATGTGGTGGGTGGCGTGACGGGCTCCAGCGACGCCGTCCAAGCCGAGACGGGCTTTTATGGCTTGGATCTGAAAAAGCCCGAGTCCGGGTGGAAAACGCTGGCCCCCCTTCCCGGAGTGGGAAAAGTCCGTCCTGCGGTGGTTTCTCAGTACGGAGTGGTGCAGGTTTTCGGCGGCTATGTGGCCGGACCGGGCGGCTGGGTGGCCAGCCCTGAAGTGAGCATTTTCCGTCCCGTGCCCC
Source organism: Candidatus Methylacidiphilales bacterium (assembly GCA_033875315.1). Lineage (NCBI taxonomy): Bacteria > Pseudomonadati > Verrucomicrobiota > Methylacidiphilae > Methylacidiphilales > Methylacidiphilales bacterium. The sequence goes on along the minus strand of JANRJG010000024.1, from coordinate 11,524 downwards.
TGGAAGGCACCATGAAAAGTGGATGGTCACAGGGCCAGCCCATGCCCGTGGCCCTGGCCGGTGGCAGTGCGGTTCCTGTCGGCCAGGCACAGACGCTTCTTGCCGGCGGGGCGGAGGGGACGGTGGTGGGTTGGATGCGAGCCGATGTGCCCGCCGCGGGTCCGATCCGGTTGTACCACCAAGTGACGGATATCTGGGCGGAGACGGCGGTGAGTGTCGAACGTTCCTCGGCCAGGCTATTGGCGCGTTCGAGTGGTGATTTTCTGATGTTGGGGGGATTGTCCGACGGCTCGGCGGCCGAAATCACCCCCATCCGCAGCGTGCGCAACCTCAACTGGCTGGATTACCTCTTCATCGTGGCCTATTTCGTTTTCATCGCCTGGATAGGCTTTTACTTTTCTGCCCGGCAGGAGAGCAGTGCCGAATTTTCGCTGGGCAACCGCAAGGTCAAGTGGTGGGCGGCCGGCATCAGCATGTTCGCCACCGGGGCCAGTGCCATCAGTTTCATGGCCATTCCCGCCCTCGCCTTTGCCACCAATCTCATCTGGCTTTTCCCGCTGGTGGCTTTTATCCCGGCCTATTTCATCCAGGCCCACCTGATCATGCCCTTGTTGCGCGGATTGGAGATCACGTCGACCTACGAATACCTTGAGCGCCGATTCAACAAGACGCTGCGTGTGATTGCCTGCCTGCAGTGCATCCTGCTCCAGACTTTTGGTCGTTCCAGCGTGGTGTTGGTGCTGCCGTCCCTGGCCATATCCGCAACCACGGGCATTGATGTCTACCTCAGCGTGCTGATCATGGGTGTGGTGACCACGGTCTACACTGCCATCGGGGGGTTTGAGGCGGTGATCTGGACCGAAGTGTTCCAGGGGCTCTTGAAGTTTTTCGCCCCCCTGCTGATGATCGGCATCTGTCTCTACAACCTTCCGGGTGGATTCGGGGAATTCCTGCGTGTCGGCACGGAACATGAGAAATTCGTCTTTGCCCTTCCGACCCTGGACATGGCGGTCCCGGGGGTATTCCTTCTGATATTCAGCACCTTCCTCACGGCCACACTGGGTGCGGCCGGGGACCAGCCCATCATCCAGCGGGTGTTTTCCTCGCCGCTCAAGGAAGTCCGCCGGGTCATTGCCATGAGCACGGCCTGCGGGATTCTCATCGGGATCATTGTCAATTTCATGGGTCTGGCCATTTTCGCCTACTTCCGCGCCCACCCGGAGCAGTTTGATGCCCAGGCCCAGAACGACCAGATCGTGCCCATGTTCGTCACCCAGGCCCTGCCCCATGGGGTCGCCGGGATTGTCATCGCCGCCATTTTTGCCTCGGCCATGGCAACCGTGGCCAGCGCGATGAACAGCGTGGCCACCATTTACACCGAGGACATCCACCCCTTTTTCAAGCCCAATGCCGATGACAAGAACCGTTTGCTCACCATGAAGATCACATCCTATGCGGTGGGCTTTTTGGGGACGGTCATCGCACTGCTCCTGGCCTCGATGAATCTCAAATCCATCATGGTGGTGTGGAGCCAGATTGTGGCGCTGATGGGTGGCGGCGTGGTCGGCGTCTACTCGTTGGGCATGTTCACCAAGCGGGCCAACGGCTTCGGCGCGGTCACCGGTGTCATCGCCAGTGTGGTGGTGACCTTCCTGGTCAAGGGATTCACCCCGCTCCACTGGGCCACCTATCTGCCCATTGCCATCATCACCTGTGTGGGGGTGGGCTATGCGGCCAGCTTCCTCAGCAGCAGGCAGAAGGCCGACCTGACGGGCCTGACGGTTTTCACGCCGGCCGTCAAGGCCCCTGCGGCTTAGAGCCTCTCCGGTTCATCGGTCCGTTCTCCTTCCCGTGCCCCCGGAGGCACGGGAGGGGGGAGGAGGCCGCCTACGATGGGCGAGGTCGGATCGCGCCCAAACAATCGGATAATCCCTAACAATAATCAAAGGACTGCCGCCCAGGAAATACCTCTGGATGACTGGAAATGACCGGGGTGGTCCGGTCTTTCCTGCCCGATACCCGATACCCGATACCCGAAACGAAGAGGCTCTTACCAAGGGAGTGGATCGGGGCGAAGTTCGCGTTCCCAGAGTTCGCGGAGGGCGGCGATGGTTTCCGGGGGCAGGGTGTTCCGGGCCGCATCCAGGTTGCTCCGGACTTGGTCGGTGTTTTTCGCCCCGGGGATGACGGTGGCGATTTCCGCTTGGGCCAGGATGTATTGCAGGGCGCCATGGGCGAGGGAAGTGCCCGGTGGGAGAAGGGTGGCGAACTGTTCCACCAGCCCGGCCCGGCGGGCGATGATTTCCGGGCTCCAACGGTCGCGCACCCCGCTGAAGGAACTGTCGCGTCGGTACTTTCCCGACAACCAACCGGAATCCAGCGGGACCTTGGCGATGAGGCCGATGCCCTGCGCCTGCGCCTGTGCGAAGACGGGTTGCGGTTCCTGGTGGAAGACGTTGAAGAGCACTTCAGCCACGGTGCAAGGGGTGTGGGTGACCATGGCCTCCAACTCGCGCGCGTGGTCGAGCGACACCCCGTAGGCGCGCAGCAGGCCCCCGGTTTTGAGCCGTTCGAGTTCTTGGAAGAGCGCGTCGCCCGCGCCCGTCAGGAGTTCGAAGGGAGGGTTGTGCAAGAGCAGGACCTCGACCCGGTCGGTTTGGAGCCGGCGGAGGCTGGCGGAGAGCGACGGTTCGACGGCCATCGCCTCAAAGTTGGAGCCGCCTTCGGCATCGTGCCCGAATTTGGTGCAGATCACGACTTGATCACGATAGGGCTTGAGGGCTTCCCCGAGGAGGGACTCGCTCCGTCCGCCGCCGTAGCCTGGGGCCGTGTCGAAGAAGCGGCAACCTCCCTCCACGGCTTGGTGGACGACCGCCATGGCCTCGCGGTCCTCCTGGCTGCCGAGCCCCCAGGCGGGACTGCCCAACTGCCAGGCGCCGAGGCCGATTTCTGAAACGTGAAGACCGGTGGTGCCGAGAGGTCGGAGGAGCATGGGTGGGGAAATGAGGGGTGAATTGCCCGGTTCGTGTATCCAGCCGCAAGTGATGCTGGAGGACAAGTCGTTCGAGTCCATGTGCGACGTTTGCTGTCGCAAAGACTGCGGTCGAGAGGACTCGAACCTCCACGGTGTTACCCACAAGCACCTCAAGCTTGCGCGTCTGCCATTTCGCCACGACCGCGTCGAATAGGACTTAAAAGAATGCCTGCCGGGCCTTCGCTTGGCAAGGCCTCAGTTTATGGGAACGACCGTCCGGGTCCGGCTCCAGAACCGGGTCTGAAGGGCGACCGCGGCAACGGCCAAGCCTACGGCCAAGCCGACCCAGACACCGACCGGACCGAAGCCAGCAGGAAAAGCCAGCACCCAGCCGAGGGGCAGGGCCACGACCCAGTAAGCGGTGAAGGCGATGAGGGCGGGCACACGCACGTCCTTCATCCCACGGAGGGACCCGATCCCGACCACCTGGGCTCCGTCGAACAATTGGAAGAACCCGGCCACGACCAACAAATGGGCGGCCAGTGGGATGACGGTTTCGTCGCGAAGGAATTCCCGGGCCAGAGGCTCGGAGGCGAGCAGGAACAAGACAGCCGAAGCCCCCATGATCACAAGAACGCTGCCGAGTGAAGTCAACCCGATCCGCCGGATGCGGTGGAGGTCGCCGCTGCCCACGACCTGGCCGATGCGGACGGTGGTGGCCATGGAGAGGCCGAGGGGCACCATGAAGGTGGTGGCGGCACAGGTCAGGGCAATCTGGTGGGCGGCGAGGGCGCTGGCCCCGAACCAGCCCATGAGGAGGGAAGCCGCGCCGAAGGCGCCGACTTCCATCACAATCTGGAAACCCACGGGCAGACCAAGATGGAGTTGTTCGCGGATCACCGCGGGATGCCAGCCCCCGAACCAGCGGGCCGGCAGAGCACTCCGGAAAGCGGGGGCGCGGAGCACGTAGACAAGCAGGGCGAGGAAGATGGCGATGCGGGCGACGAGGGTGGCGTAGCCGGCCCCGAGCAGTCCCAGGGCGGGGAATCCCGCCACGCCGAAAATCCAGAAGACATTCAGGACCACATTGAGGAGGACCCCGGCCATGGTGATCCAAAAGGCGGGCCAGGGGGAGGATTGCGCTTCGGTGAAGTTTTTCAGCACCGTGCCGAGGAGAAAAAACAGCAGTGACCAGCCGATGATGACCAGGAAGGGCCCGGCCTCGCGGACCACGGCGGGATCCTGACCGAGGAGGGAGAGTGCGGGAAGGCCGGCCTGGATGCCGAAGCCCATGGCCAGACCGACGACCAAAGCCAGCAACAACCCGTGCCGGAGGGACTCGGCGGCATGATCCGGCCGCCCCGCGCCGTGGGCGTGGGAGACCTGGATGGAAACCGAGGCTAGCAATCCGATGCCAAACATCAGTCCCACCGACATCACGGTGTTGGCCAGGGCGCAGGCGGCCAGGGGCACGGTGCCCACGCGTCCGACCATGACGGTGTCGGCGGTCCCCATCAACATCTGCCCGACCTGTCCGGCCATGATCGGCAGGGCCAGACCCAGGGTCTCCCGGAGTTCGCTGCGAAGGTGGGGAATTTTCATGGGAGGGAGATTATGGAGGCAACCGGTGGGGGGCTCAATAAACCTAATACCAGATCTCTTTGAATAGGGGACAGGACTTTAGAGCCATTCGGGTTCAGATGGATGCATTTTCTTGTGTGGGGTGGTGCGGGATCTTCCGCCGTCGCTGAAGTAATGGCGGGAAGGCCGGGCATGCTGTTTTTTCGTGGAGTGATCAAGACAAGCGTGCCCGGCACTGTGAGCTACGTTGCGGCAAGGTGCCGCTCAAGCGGAGGTCCCGCTCCACCTTGGGAACCCGGATCGTTTTATCAAAACGGTAAGTGCTCTTGAAAACAGGGGTGGTTCGCGAAGGCTGTCGGCGATGTGCCTCGGCAGCCCGTTTTCTTGCCGCCCCGACTGAAAAAAAGGAATGGTCGGTCCGGACGCAGGGTGGAAAAAAACAAACCGGCAGGCTCGAACGCGTCAAGCCCGCCGGTTGGTTCGTTGGAATCAGTGGATGTTAGGGATGGTCCGGGCGTCCGGGTCCGGGCAGAAAGGCGGCCAGTGCCACGCTGAGGTCGTCATCCCCTGCGGGTCCTTCCATCTGCGCCATGCGGTGTGGACGGCCCTCGGGTTTGGGCGGGGGATTGGCGTCGACCCAGGCCAGCACTTCGTCGCGTTGTTTGCGAAGCAGGACCTCGACTTGCTTTTTCTGGGCCTCGTCGAGAACCAAGTGGGTCGCCAGACGGTCCAGTTGGGGGGCGATGAGGACGATGTCGAGCAGCGCTCCGGGGCCGCCGCCGGCGGGACGGTCCTTGCGGAAGGATTCCCTGCGGTCCATCGCTTGATCCAGCTTGTCCTTTTGTTCGGGACGTAGGATTTTGGCGATATCGCCCTGATACTTGCTGCGGATTTTACCCAGGGGTTCGGACCATTTGCTCATTGCCTGCCTTGCTTCTTCTGATCGGGGGCCACCGTGTTCGCGCATGCCCGGGCCGCGCTCACCGCGTTCCCGTCCCTGTTGGAAATCCGCCATCGAGCGGGGGCCGCCCGGTTGGGGATGGAATTGGGCCTGGGCGGGGGGTGGGCCCGGCGGGCGCGGAGAGCCGTGGATAAAGGTGCCTGCCAGGGCGCCGACGGCGAGAAGGCCGCAGCCGCCAAAGGCGAGTAGGAGGTTGTTCTTGGTGGAGTTGGACGGAGTCGGTTGTTCTGCACTCATGTCCGATTCAACTCCGGCGCCCGGGAAAGTTGCGGCGATTTCTGTTTTTTTCAGGGCACGACGTCATCCGGACGCACATCCAGGCATTCGTCGTGGTCTTCCCAAACGAGGGCGGGATAGTGGTCGAGGAGGGCGGGCAGGTGTTCCTGGGCCAGTTCGAGGAGGAGGGTTTCCGCCTGCTCGGCGGCCTGTTGATAGGCTTTCTCGTAATCGCCGTGGGCGTTTTTTTCGTCGTCCGCCCAGTGGGCCACCGCATGGACGCTGGCGTAGGATTCGGCCCATTGGCGCAATTTGGGAGTGAGGTCTTCGGGGAGATCGGCGAAAGCCACGGCGGACCCCCCGCAGGTTTCGCAGACCAAACCGTCGTCGACAAGGTCGCGGGTCACCAGGGGAAGGAGGGGACCGTCGCAATGGGTGCAACGGGGAAAATCATCGGGAACCTGGGCCAGGCGGGCCACCCGCAGGCCGCGCTTGTGCGCGGTGGTGGCGAGGAGGCGGTGCAGGCCAACCAGGGGGTGGGAGAGCCTCCAGATCTGGCCTTTGAGCTGGCCGAGGGTCTGGGCGATCCAGCGGGCCAGGGCGGGGTCGTCGTAGCTGGCCACGGGGCGGCGGTATTCCTCCCAGAGTTGCTGCAACCGGTCTTGGTCATCATGCGACATGAGGGTAAATCATGCCGGAGTTTCGCCGTCCTCCCAGAGAAAAGATAGCCCGGGGTGTGCGCTGCGACTCAACGTCGGCGTCTGCCGCCGCCGAGGAGGGAGCCAAGGACGCCGCGGACAATTTCCCGTCCGATGGTCGAACCGGCGCTGCGCAGCACGGATTTGCCCACCGCTTCGATCATGGTGTCGCTGCGCCGGGCGGGAGTGCGGGGTTCCGCGCTTCGCGGGGCCGAAGCGGGCGAAGGTCGGCGGGTGGCGACGGAACCACCGAGGGCTTCCTGGAGATCGGGTTCGGCACCTGTTGGCGCTTGGGTCAGGGGTGCGGAGGCGGATTTGGATTTGAGCCGTTCGTAAGCGGATTCGCGGTCGATGGCGGTGTTGTATTGGGTGCCATAGGGCGAACGGCCGATCTGGGCTTGGCGTTCGGCATCATCAACCGGGCCAATGCGGGATTCCGGCGGGGCGATGAGGATACGACGGGTCGGGGTGGGCGAGCCTTTTTCATCGAGGCACGAGACAAGGGCTTCACCGACGCCGAGTTGGGTGATGGCGGAACCGATGTCGAGGCCATCGGCCAGGGGGAACGTTTCGGCGGCGGCTTTGACGGCTTTCTGGTCGCGGGCGCTGAAGGCGCGCAGGGCATGCTGAACGCGGTTGCCGAGCTGGCCGAGGACGCTGTCGGGAAGGTCGAGCGGGTTCTGGGTCACGAAGTAGATGCCGACGCCCTTGGAGCGGACGAGACGGACGACCTGTTCGATTTTTTGCACCAAGGCGGGAGGAGCGTCCTGGAAGAGGAGATGGGCTTCGTCGAAGAAGAAGACCAGACGGGGCTTGTCGCGGTCGCCGACTTCCTCGAGGTCCTCGAACAATTCGGAAAGCAACCAGAGCATGAACGTGGCGTAACGGCGGGGTTCCTGGATGAGTTTGCGGGCATCGAGGATATGGACCAGGCCCTGGCCGGACATGTCTTCGCGGATGAGGGACGGTACTTCCAGTGCGGGTTCGCCGAAGAAAGTGTCGCCGCCCTGGTCGCCGAGGACGACCAATTTGCGTTGGAGGGAGGCGAGGGTGGTGGTGGAGAGGTTGCCGTAATCGGCTTTGAGTGAGGCGGCGTTTTCCGTGGCCCAGCCGCAGAGGGCGTTGAGGTCCTTCAGGTCGAGGACGAGCATGCCCTGGTCGTCGGCGAGCTTGAAGAGGATGTGGAGGGCGTCTTCCTGGGCCTCGCTGAGTTCAAGGAGGCGTCCGAGGAGGAGGGGGCCCATTTCGGTGATGGTGGTGCGGACGGGGTGGCCATTTTTGCCGTCGAGGTCCCAGAAGACGACGGGGCAGCCGCGGAAATCGGCGTCGGGCAGACCGAGGGCTTGGCGGCGTTCGGTGAGACGCGGGGAGGGGGAGCCGGGGCGGGCGATGCCGGAGAGGTCGCCTTTGACGTCGGCCGCGAAGACCGGGACGCCGGCGCGGGAGAAGGATTCGGCCAGGCTTTGCAGGGTGACGGTTTTACCCGTGCCGGTTGCGCCGGCGATCAGCCCGTGCCGGTTGGCCATGCGCAGGGCGAGGCGGGCCTGGTCTTGGGGGTTGGATCCACCGAGGAGGATGGAGGGGGCGTCGATCATGGGGTGAGGTTAGTGGGGTGGTGCCGGGGATGCACGCTCGAAGAACGTTGGGTGGCGGGATTCAGCGGCGTTTGGCGGCAGGGTTCCGGTTGCCTTGTTGTTTGAGGAAGACCGGAACCAGGCGGGTTTCGAAGTGCTGGCGGGCGCCCTCCAGACCCTCGTCGCGGTAGATCCGTCCCAGTTCCGCTTCGACTAGCGTGGGGGGGCCGAAGGAGGCGAGGAAATCGTTGCAGGTCAGTTCACGGAAGAGATCGTGTCGGGAGCCATGGAGGCCGGATTCGTGGGCGATGATCCAGTTGCGGGCGCAGAGGGCGAGCACGGCATCCCCGATCCAACTGAGATCGCGCACTTCGCTGTCCATGGGTTGATCTGGCGGGGATGGCGGGGGTTGTCAAGGCGAAGCGGGACTTGCGCCGGGGGGTAAATCCGGCAGATTCCAGCCAGCATGAAGGTGGCCTTGATCAGTGACATCCATTCCAATTTGGAAGCATTGGAGGCTGTCTTGGAGGATTGCCGGAAACAGGGTTTGGAGGAATTTGTCTGCCTGGGCGACATCGTGGGCTACGGGGCGGACCCGGGGCCGTGCGTGGAACGGATCATGGCCCTCAAGTGTCCGGCCTTGAAGGGAAACCATGACGAGGAGGCGTCGAGCAACGCGCCGCTCGGGGCATATTCGGAACTGGCCCAGGCCGGCATGGCCTATTCGCGGGAGGTGTTGTCGCGCGAGCACAAAAAATGGCTGGGCAGCCGTCCGATGAAGCTGAAGTTGCACGGGGCTTCGATGGTGCACAGCTCGTTGTTTGAGCCCGAAGAGTGGCATTACATCATCGATGGGTTGAGCGCCGAGCTGCATTTCATGAATCAGAAAATGCAGGTGTGTTTTTACGGGCACACGCACGTGCCGTGTTTTTGGGAAAAGATCGACGAGGTGGTGCTGAACCTGTCGCCGAAGTCCGTGACGGTGCACAAGGGGCCCTATTACCTATTCAACGTGGGGTCGGTGGGCCAGCCAAGGGACAAGAACAACAAGGCGTGTTACGCGATCTGGAATCCGGTGGAACAGAAGGTGACCTACCGACGGGTTCCCTACGATTACGAGAAGACCCAGAAAAAGATCCGGCAGGCGGGACTGCCCAAGCGGCTGGCCACCCGCTTGGCGGAAGGCTACTGAGTGTGGATGTGTGGGGGCGGGGGTGGTGAGGTCATTTCGGCGGTGCGTTCGCGCGGGACAAAGTAGAGGCCGAGACCGAGCGAAAAGACCAGGCAGCCGTACAATGCGTGTTCGAGCGTGACCACAAGGAGCGAGCGAAAGCGTTCGTAGGTCACGGCCAGGAGCAGGCCGAGGAGGGCGGTGGCGACGAGGCACGGGAGATTGCCCATGACGATATGGGCCCAGCCGAAGACAAGGCTGTTGGCGGCGATCCGCCACTGGGGTCCGGGGAAGAGGGCGCCATAGCGATGGAAGAAGAGCGTGCGGAAGAGTATTTCCTGGGGAAGCGCGCTGAGGATCGGATAGAGGGCGAGCAACGCCAGCCAGCGCCTAGGGTGTTCGGTTGGGAAACGGAGGAAGTATTCCGGAACAGCCAAGAGGGCCCAGGTGACCAACCCGACCGCGACCAAGGCCCAGACGACCAGCACGCGGGTGATCACGGAACGGGTGCTGCCGTTCCAGCCCCATTCCTGTCTGGCGAAGGCGGGGTCGCGGGCGAGGATCGTGAGGGCGACCAGTCCCCCGACGAGGAGGAGGGGGATGACGGCGTGGGGCTGGAGGCGGATCAGGACCCATCCGACCGCCGGGCCCGCCAGATAAATCAGGGCGAACTCCAGGCGGCGGTGCATGGGGCGGGGTCAGATGTCGTTGATCGAAGAGATGACCCGGCCGACGAGGCCGTAGGCCACGGCGTCCTGGCCGGACATCCAGAAATTCCGGTCCGAATCCTTGGCGACCTTTTCGATGGGCTGGCCGGTGGCGTCGGCGAAGATTTTGTTCAGGCGGTCGCGCATGCGGAGGACTTCTTCGGCCTCGATGCTGATGTCGCTGGCCTGGCCCATGACACCGCCCATCGGTTGGTGGAGCATGAAACGTGTGTTGGGGAGGGCGAAGCGGTTTTTTTTCTGCGCCGCGGCGTAAATGAGGGCACCTGCGCTGGCCACCCAGCCGGTGCCGATGATCTTGACCTCGGGCTTTACGAATTTGATCACGTCGTGGATGGTGTCGCCCGATTCTACATGACCACCGGGGGAATTGAGGAAGACCTTGATCGGTTCGCCGGAATCGTAGGAGAGGGCGATCATTTTGGCGGTGAACTCGCGGGCCACGCGCATGTTGATCTCGCCAAAGAGCGTGACGATGCGGTTTTTGTAGAGTTGTTCCTCCAGCTTGGCACCAATGGGTGTGGGACCCTGCTTGGTTTCTTTTTCGGATTCCTGATGGTCGTCGTCTTCAGCAAACATGCGGGACAATTTAGTCGCTGCCCGGCAAGGCGCAAAGGAAAAGCGCGAGGGGTCAATCCTTCATTTGATCCTTGGATCGGGCCAAGTGCGCCTCCAGGGTCTCGCGGGTGATTTTGTGGCGGGCTCCGCAGCGGGGACAGGAGAAGCGGATCAATTCACCGTCGCCGAAGAGGTCTTCCGGGCTGGCCCGCATGGCCGGGGCCAGGACTTCGCACATCCGTTCCTGGGTGCAGCCGCAGGACCAGCGGTAGGCGCGTTTTTCCAGGAAGCCCAGTTCTTCCTCGTCCTCCAAACGGACGAGCCCCTCCACGTCCAGCTGGCCCAGCCAGGCTTCGTCGCAGTCCGGCTGGGCCGAGACCAGGGCGTATTCCTCGTCTTGGATGCGGAAGAGGCGGGCGGTGCGTTGTTCGCTTTGGGCGTAGAAACATTCCACCGCGGCGAGGAGGTCGCTACCCTCGAAGGCGACGACGCTGCGGCGGCGGGGTTTTGAGCCGGGGACGAGATCGGCGAAGAAGAGGTTTTGTCCGCTGGTGCGGATGTCCTCGGTGAAGATCTGACCGACGATCTGTCCGAAGGCGTTGTCGACGGTGGCGAAGAAATTGGCCAGGGGCTCCTGGAGATTGACCGTCCAGGCATGGGTTTCGTTCCAAGGGCGGCTGGCGGCATGAAGGAGGAGGGCGGCGAGGAAGTCCTTGAAGCGGGTGTCGAGGGGTTCCGGGTGGCGGATGGCGTGGTCGGCGAGGTGGAGGTAGTAGTCGACGAAGAGCGGGGAAAAATCCGCCCGGGCGAGGAGGGCGTTGCGTTTGCGGATGAAGGAGGTGGTGATATCGAGCGAGCTTTCCGGGGGTGCGGGGTCGTGCGGCATCGGGGCACCATAGCCGATGTTGTCATCGGACCCAACTCCTTCTAGAGCATTTCCGGATCATATAGACACATAATGTGCATGAGTGAAGTAGTTGATACATTCTTGTGGAGTGAACAGTGACAAGCAGTCTGCGACCGCCCGCATGAGTTCTTCGTAGGTTCTTGCACAAGCCCGGCGTAA
>JANRJG010000023.1 GCA_033875315.1 Candidatus Methylacidiphilales bacterium | reverse complement strand
CCTCTGGGCTGGGGCCAAAAAGCCGCCCCGCTTTGTTGCTCGTCGGTCACGGGTATATTTCATACCTGCTCCCTCCTCGCGCCTCGCCGGACGGCTTTTTGATCCCCAGCGCGGGTCACGCGGGTTATCCGGATAGGCTCTAAGAGCTTGTCCCGGGGCAGGGATGTGATAGCGTCAACCTTGAGGCAGATGATCGCTGCGGCGACCGCAAGGAAGCCGGAGAGGAAAGTCCGAACACCCTCAGGCAGTCCACCGTGGAGAACACACGGGACGCCATCGGGTAACCGGTGGTGGACGGAGAGTGTCACAGAAAACAAACCGCCCATCCCACAAGGATGGGTAAGGGTGAAAAGGCGGGGTAAGAGCCCACCGCCCTCCGGGAGACCGGGGGGGCACGAAAAACCCTGGATGGTGCAAGGCCGAACAGGGGGGAGGTTGCCTGACCTTCCGCGCAAGCGGAATCCCCCCGGGTAGGCTGCACCCCGCGCAGGCGGGGTCCCGCCGGGCAACCGGCGGGGAGAGAAATGATCATCGAACCGCGTGTGAAACCGCGGGGAACAAAATTCGGCTTATCGCCTCAGTCCACGAAGGGCGGCCCGGAAACGGGCCGCCCTTCTCCGTTTGGGAACGGGGGGATATCCTCTTCCCGATCAAAAGGACTTTAATTTAGGGTTCGGCTAGGCTTAATTAATAGAAATAGGTCAGGGACTGACCTTGGTCACGCGGTAGAATTTGGCGCGGAAATCGCGAGGCTTGTCAAAGACGCTCATGCGCAATCCATTGCCGAGGATGGGAGAGCCCAAGTCCTGCCAACTAAGCGTGTCGTTAGCCAATTGTCTCCACTGAACTTGATAAAGCTGGCCGACCTCCGAATCCCAAGTGATTTCAACGGCCCTGAGTATTTCTGTGTTGAGTGGCACATCATTTTCGGACTGACCAATAAAAAATGCGCGAAGCAAATTCGGCGATTGGAACCTGATGTCGCCTGCAAAAAGAACACGGCTTTTCCGATCGGTTAAGAGACTGTATGCTTCACCCGTCAGTATGATGTTGGCTTTGAGGACATAAGTTGCCGCATCCCAAGCATCAATATGGCCGGATGTGTGGGTGGCAAAAAGAGTGGAGCCGTCGGCGCTATACGTAACAGATCTCGGATAGGCTCCTGTATTGAATGTGCCGAAGCTGGAGGTTGGATTTGTGGAGCTAAGTTTGTCTACGCTATAAGGCGCGCCCGAGGCAAATGTGATGAATTGGCCGTCGGCGCTGAGTGCAAAATCGGAGCCGTTGGAACCATAGGTGCCAGAACTTGAAACCGTTGCGGGCCATTGGGTGACGTCCAGTTTGTACCAAGTGGAGGGACTGAGGCCGCTTTGGTAATAGAAAAGTGTTTTTCGGTCAGGACTGAGGGCAATTTTACCTGAGTAGATAAATACTCCGGATGGTGCCCCACTGAGGACCGCTCCCGTTTCAGTGTTGTATGCCCTGATTTGATTTTCGCGTGTATAAACTATTTTATCTGAGCCGGCTGCCACATCATAACAATTTTGGGTGGTTGCGATGTAACCGAGTAGTGTGAATGTCTGTAGATCAATTTTGGCGATGCCTTGGGTGGTGGATCCTGAATTGGCTACAAAGAGCAAATTTCCATCTTGGGTGACATCCAGGGCAGCTGGATTGCTTCCGCAATAAATGGTGGCGATTACTTCAAGTGTATTTGTGTCAATTGCTGCCACACTGTTAGTTTCGGGAACCGTGCAATACATAATGTCTCGAATCGGATCCCGGACCATATCGCCGGCGGCAAAGTTGTAAGTTTTAAGCAAGGTGCCGTAAGAAGCTAATGCATGGAACAAAGGCAGGACGAGTAAAGCACACAGGATTGTTGGCCTCATGGACCGACGTTGCAGAAGCTTCCCGGATTTTCAAGTTGAAACAGGTGGAGGTGTTAGAAAAATCTTCATGCGGAATATGTTCATATCTGAATACAAAAATTCTCGGGATCCAATCTTCAAGCCGTATTTGTTTAGTCGCCCATTTGCTTCTGCATATTTTTGCATTTTCAGTGATATTCTCAAGTGATTGATCGACAAAAAGGTAATCAAAAAAAACAATTGCGTGTAATACAATCAAGGCATGGAATAGTAGTTCAATAGTTGAGTTCCAGCAGCGGAGCGCTGGGTGCCGCTTGGAGGGTTGTCCTCTCATAGTTTTATCGACCGGTGATTGATCGGGCCGGGGCGTGTAAGGATAAACTGAAAGCGGACAGCTGATGGCCGACAGCAAGGAAGAAGGATTTCTCTGTCTAATATGGAGGAAAGTGGAAAGCTGTAATTTCAAACCTCCCCGTGAGGGCGTTGCCCGACGGGGCCTTCGGGAAACTTGAACGGGGATGGAGAGAACGAGCACGAGAGCGAGTAAGAGGACGAGAGGAAATGGGGGAGGCGGTGGACGGACGACTGATTACGGTGGCCGAAAAGCTGAAAGCTGACGGCCGATAGCTGATAGCTAAAACCGACCGTTGATGACACGAGAGGGCTCTTACTCTTCTTGCCCGTAGGAACGCTCGACGCGTTCGGCGACGTCTTTGAACTGGGAGTCGACTTCGTAGATTTCCTTGAACTGCTCCAGGCCCTCGTCCTTCTTGCCGGATTCCTCCAGCACGCACCCGAGGTTGTAGACGATTTCTTTCTTGAGCCCGTCCATGCCGAGGATTTCCGACTTGGCGGTCTGGAACTGGCGGACGGCGAAGTCGAGCATTTTGCGCTTCCAGAAGGAGATACCGAGGAGGTTGTAGGCCTGGTGGCGGACGTTGGGTTGTTTGAGCGCGAGTTGGAGTTCGGGCTGGGCCTCTTTGTATTGCCCGGCGTGGACGAGGGCCCGGCCGAGTTCGAAGCGGAGGTTGAGGTCGTTGGGGTAGCGCTTGACCCGTTCCTGGGCGCTTTCCAACTCGAAGCCGGCACGTTGTTGCCGGAGGGCGTCCAATTCGGCCTGGATGGCGGGTTTCTCTTCCTCCTCGGCGGTGAGCAGACGGGCTTCCAGTTCCTTGACGACGACTTCCTGCTGGCGGACCCGGATCTTGTGGATGCGTTTTTCCAGTTCGGGGTCGGCCTGGTTGGAAAGGTGGAAGGCCCACTCGAAGAAGGTGAGGGCGTTGGCCAGGTCCTCGCGCCGGTCATAGAGATCGCCAATCTGTTTGACGATGTTCAGGTTGTTGGGGTTCTCGTTGTATTGGGGAATGAGCTCGGCCAGTTGGGCGTCGATGGCCTCGTCCGACTTGACCACGCGGGATTGTTGTTCGAGAAGTTTGGCCTGGTCGGCATCCTTGAGTTGGTTGCGGAAATCGCTTTCCTGGTCCCATCCGCCCTTGGAGGAGGCCTGCATGGCGCTGCAATCCTTGAGGCCTTTGAGGGCCTCGCCGTCGGTGGGGGCGATTTCGTTGGCCTTTTGATAGGTCACGAGGGCGCGGTCGATCATGCCGGCGCGGATGTAGGCCTGGCCGAGTTGTTTCAGGGCGGCCACGTCGTCGGGCTTGGCGTCGCGCAGGGTTTCGAAGGCCAGGATGGCGATGCCCGGGAAGCCCGCGGCATCGCCGGCTTCGGCCAGCAGCTGGTTGGCCTGGCCGTTGGTGGGTTCGATGGCGAGGGCTTCCTCGGCCACTTCGAGGGCCTCGAGGGGATTTTTTTTCAGGGCGTTGCGGCCCTTGATGAGCAGGGGTTGCATCTTGACCGCGCTCATGCCGCGGGCGAGGGAAGAGGCGCCGCGGAACTTGACCAAGGTGTTGGCGCGGAGCAGGCGGCGGACCTCGAGGTTGCCGGGGACGTCATGGACGAGCTGGCCAAGGAGGGAAATGGCGTAGTCGTGGTTGTTGCGATCGGAGGCCTCCTTGGCCTTGAGGAAAAGGGAGCGCTGTTCGGGAGAAAGAGTCTGGGCCGTTCCGGAAGACATGGAGGGGAAGGATAAAGAGGGCCGGGAAGGTGCAAAGTACATTTTTGTGGGAGGCAAGGAGCGAGAAAGAACAGGAAAGACCGATCTGTGGAACGAAAGTGCTTGCCCGGGCCGGGGGGGCTCCTTAAACCGGGTCGTCATGAACGCTTGGCTGACGTTGTTGGGAACGGGGATCGCTTCGTTCCTGGTGGGAGGCATTCCATTCGGCTATCTGGCGGGGAGGATGCGGGGGATTGATTTGCGGGTGGCCGGAAGTGGCAACATCGGCGCGACCAACGCCATCCGGGTGCTGGGCAAGGCCTGGGGCATTCCGGTGTTTCTCCTGGATGTGCTCAAGGCCTTCGTGCCGCTGGTGCTGGTACAGCATTGGGCCGGGAACCATCCCGACCTTTACCCGCTGGAGGCGCAGGTTGTGTTGATCATCGTGGCGATGGGTGCGGTGCTGGGACACAATTTTTGTCCCTATCTGGGTTTCAAAGGCGGGAAGGGGATGGCGACTTCGGCGGGCGTGTTGCTGGCCTTGCTTCCGTGGAGTTGTCTGGCCTGTTTCATCATGTTCTGGATTTTTTTCGGTCTGACGCGGTACGTTTCAGTGGCCTCGATCGCGGCCTCGGTGACCCTGCCCATCTCGGCCTTTCTCTTTTATCCGCACAAGGGTTGGTTCTGTGCCATGGCCCTGATTTTGGGAGTGATGGCGGTTTGGCGGCACCGGTCGAATATCCAGCGCCTGCGAAACGGGACGGAATTGCGCTTCGGGCAGAAGAAAGAAACGGCGGAGCCGGCACCATGAGGGTCACGATCATCGGCAAAGGGGCCTGGGGAAGTGCCTTCGGGAAACTGCTGGAGCGTAACGGGCATGAGGTGGGCTTTCTCGAGCGGGAACACACCAGTTGGCCTCCGGCTGGTCCGGGCGATCTGGTGGTTCTGGCGTTGCCTTGCCAGAGCCTGCGCGCGCGCTTGGGTTCCCTGCAGCATCCCGGTGTGCCGGTCATCAGCCTGATCAAAGGACTGGAAATTGCCACCCGGCTGCGCGTGAGCCAGATCGTGGAGCAAGTCTGGCCGGGCTCGCCTTTGGCCTCGGTTTCGGGACCGAGTTTTGCTTCGGAAGTCCAAACCGGGGCTCCGACCGCGGCGGTGGTGGCCTCGCTCGACCCGGCACTGGCCGCGCGGGTGCAGGAAATGGCCCACCAGACCACCTTCCGCCTCTACCGCAGCAACGATCTGGTCGGGGTGGAGCTCGGCGGGGCCCTGAAGAATGTCTACGCATTGGCGGGAGGGATGTGTGAGGGTTTGGGCATTGGCGAAAACGGCCTGGCCGGTCTCATGACCCGGAGCCTGGCCGAAATGGTGCGGGTGGTCGGGGTTTCCGGGGGCCGGATGGAGACGGTGTTCGGCCTCGGGGGCATGGGTGACCTGATCCTCACCGCCTACAGCGGACAAAGCCGCAATCACCAGGTGGGAGTCGCCCTGGGACGCGGCCGCGAATTGGGCGAGATTCTCGACCACTTGGGCGGCACGGCGGAAGGGGTGCCCACTTCCAAGGCCCTTTATGAAATTGTGACCGAACACCGGATCAAGGCCCCGATCGCGACCGAGATCTATCAGGTCTTGTACGGGGGCAAACGTGTGGCCGAGGGCATGCGTTCCCTGCTGACCCGTTCGGTCGACGAAGAATGACCGCGGGCAGGGGACCAAAAATCCCGCTTTTCAGAACCGGGCGTTGCGGTAGTTTTCCACGATGATCACCCGGCTTCTGCACACGCGCTATCGCGTCAACGACCTGGAAAAAACCGCCTCATTCTACAAGGATGTGCTTGGTTTGCAGGAACTTCGACGCCACAAATCGCCCCGGGGCTCGGAACTGGCCTTCTTCAAGGCCCCCGGGAGCGAGGAAGAAATCGAAATCTGTAGTTTTCCCTCCAGCGGACCGGTGCAGGTCCAGGCCGACCTGACGCATCTGGCCTTCGAGGTCGAGGACTTGGAAGCCTTCGCCCGGCACGCCACCGCCAAGGGCTACCCGCTCTCCGATGGTCCGACCCGGACAAGCTCCGGCAGCACCATTGCCTTCATCGATGCGCCCGAGGGTTACGAAATCGAATTGATCGAACGTCGCAAGTCCTGAATCCCCATGCAACGCCCCTTGATCGTCGCCCCTTCGATGCTCGCCGCCGACCTCGGTGCGATGGGCCCGGAAGCACGCCGTGCCGTCGAGGGCGGGGCGGATTGGCTGCATGTCGACATCATGGACGGGCATTTCGTGCCGAACATATCGTTCGGCGTGGACATGCTCCCCATGCTCCGGCGCTACAGTCCGGAAGTGCCGTTGGATGTGCACCTCATGATCTCGCAGCCGGACCGTTACGCCCGCGCCTTCATCGAGGCCGGGGCGGATGTGTTGACCGTGCACCTGGAATCCGACCACAACGTGACCAAGACCCTGAAAATGATCCGCGACATGGGCTGCAAGGCGGGACTGGCCATCAATCCCCTGACTTTGGTGGAACACACGTACCCCCTGCTGCCCTACATCGATCTGTTGCTTTGCATGACGGTCAACCCGGGTTTCGGTGGACAGACGTTCATCATCGAGGTTCTGGAAAAAGTGCGCTCGGCGCGCAAATACATTCTGGACCGCAACCTCAATGTCGACATCGAGGTCGACGGCGGGGTCAACCTCATCACGGCGGGTCCCTCCGTCACGGCTGGCGCCAATGTTTTGGTGGCGGGCACCGCGCTCTTCAAGCACGAGGACATGGGCGCGGCCATCCGTGAGTTCCGCTTCCGGGCCACCGAGGCCGGCTCGGCCGGTTGAAATCCACTTCGATCTTTTCTCCATTTGTTCAACTTCCCGAATCTCCCGACATGAATCCCCCCCTGACCCGTAATTTTTGCATCATCGCCCACATCGACCACGGCAAGACCTCGCTGTCCGACCGACTCCTGCTGCACACCAACACCATCTCCACCCGGGAGATCCAGGACCAGCATCTGGATTCGATGGACCTGGAACGGGAGCGGGGCATCACCATCAAGGCCCACCCGGTGACCATGTCCTACAAGTCGAAGGACGGAAACACCTACCGCCTCAATCTCATAGATACCCCCGGCCACGTCGACTTTTCCTACGAGGTCTCGCGCAGCCTGGCCGCCTGCGAGGGGGCGGTGTTGATCGTCGATGCCGCCCAGGGTGTCGAGGCCCAAACCGTGGCCAACCTCCACCTGGCCAACCAGCAGAAGCTGACCATCATCCCGGTCATCAACAAAATCGACCTGCCGAATTCCGACATCCCCACGGTCAAGAAGCAGATCGAGGACATCCTGGCCATCCCGGCGGACGAGGCCATCCTGGCCAGCGCCAAGCAGGGGATCGGCATCGAGGACATCCTGGAGGCCATCATCCAGCGCGTCCCTCCGCCCCCGGCCATGGAAGACGACCGCCTGCGCGTACTGGTGGTCGATTCGGTCTTTGATGGCTACCGCGGGGTCATCGCCTACATCCGGGTCTTCTCGGGCGAACTCCGTGCCGGGACCAACATCACGCTGATGCACACCAACCAGCGGTATGACGTCAAGGAAGTGGGTCTCTTCAATCCCAAGCCCGTCGTGACCGACGTCCTGCGCGCGGGCGATTCCGGCTATGTGGTGGCCAACATCAAGACCACGGCCGAATTGAAGATCGGCGACACCATCACCGGTTCGGCCCACCCGGTGGAAAAACCCCTGCCCGGATTCAAGGAAGTCCACCCCATGGTCTATTCCGGGGTCTATCCGATCAATACCGCCGACTTCGAAAAACTCAAATACGCCCTGGCCAAGCTCCAGCTCAACGATTCGGCCCTCATTTACACCAGCGAAAGCTCGGTCGCCCTTGGCTTCGGCTTCCGCTGCGGATTCCTCGGCCTCCTGCACATGGAAATCGTCATGGAACGCCTGCGCCGGGAGTACGACATGGACATCATCTCGACCTACCCGAGCGTGGTCTACCACGTGTTGAAGACCAACGGCGAGATGATCGAAGTGGACAACCCCTCGCAGC
Source organism: Candidatus Methylacidiphilales bacterium (assembly GCA_033875315.1). Lineage (NCBI taxonomy): Bacteria > Pseudomonadati > Verrucomicrobiota > Methylacidiphilae > Methylacidiphilales > Methylacidiphilales bacterium. Next base: position 47,479 of record JANRJG010000023.1, on the reverse strand, counting down.
TCCCCGATCCCTCGGTCATCGAGGAAATCCGCGAGCCCATGGTCAAGGTCTTCCTGCTTTGCCCGACCGAGTGCATCGGCGACATCCTCCAATTGGTGCGGGAAAAGCGGGGGGATGTCGAACACACCGAAACCCTGGATTCGCGCCGGGTCATGCTGACCATCCCGATCCCGCTGAACGAGATCCTGGTGGATTTCAACGACAAGATCAAAACCATCACCCGGGGTTACGGCTCGATGGACTACGAGTTTTCGCCCTATAAGGCCGACGATCTGGTCAAATTGGACATCCTGGTCAACGGCGAGCCCATGGACGCCTTTTCCACCATCGTCCACCGGGACAAGGCGGCCTACCGCGGTCGGGTCCTCACGGCCAAGTTGAAGGAAGTGATCCCAGCCCAGCTCTTCAAGGTGGCCCTGCAAGCGGCGATCGGCGGGAAGATCGTCGCCCGTGAGGACGTCAAAGTGGTGGGCAAGAACGTCATCGCCAAGTGCTATGGCGGCGACATCACCCGCAAGCGCAAGCTTTTGGAGAAACAGAAGGAAGGGAAGAAGAAGATGAAGCAGTTCGGCAAGGTCAACATCCCGCAGGAAGCCTTCCTGAATGTGCTCAAGTCGTCCTGATCGAAGCGCTTCACCCCGAGCTGATTGGACCCGTTATTATGAGTTTCAAGAAACAAGCCAAAGAGCTTTTACACTTTCTCAGTAAAAAGGTGGCCTACAAGCGCGACCTGTTGAAGCCCAACAAGTTGGAGCAGGCGGAGGCCCTGCTGAAAGAACTCAAGGATCTGGCGGGAGTTTCGCGGCCCTCGCAGGCGGAGCAGACCCGCCTGGGCAAAATCTCCCGAGAAATCGAAGGCATCTTCCCCTCGCGTCCCGGCTGGGACGGCTGGGCCGAGAATGTCGAGGTGGTGTTCGTGGCGGTGGTCCTGGCCCTGGCCTTGCGGACGTATTTCCTCCAGCCGTTCAAGATCCCGACTGATTCGATGAAGCCGACGCTGTGGGGCATTTACACCCAGCCCGAGGCGGCTCCGGCGCCCAATCCCTTGGTTCAGGTGGCCGACTTTTTCATCCGCGGGCGGACCTGGCACACGGTGGTCGCGAGCGAGCGGGAGACGCTGCAGGGCTTGAATGAAGAAAAGCTGTTCGGCATCCCCTTCATCACCGTGACCCGCTTTGTCACGGACCGGGGTAGTCATCTGGTATGGGCCACCTATGATCAAGTACTCAAAGGCGCCCCCGAACTGCTCACCCGGCGCCAAGAGGGCCGCCTGACCTTTGAACCGGGCGAGGTGATCGCCCGTTTCAGCGTAGCCACCGGCGACCATGTTTTCGTCAACAAGTTCATCTACCATTTCCGCAAAGCCAGGGCCGGGGAGGTCTTCGTCTTCACCACGCACGACATCGATTACATCAGCCAAGGCAACCGCGCTTCCGGGATGGATTTCGACCAGTTCTACATCAAGCGGTGTGTCGGCGCCCCCGGTGACCGTCTCCAGGTCGACCCACCGCATCTGATCCGCAACGGCGAGATTATGCGCGCCAATCCCGTCTTCGACCGGATCTACAGCCTGAAGGACGGCTACCGGGGCTATGGTTTGATGGAACCGCACATGGCGGAAAAGGGACAGACCGTGCACCTGGGACCGGACCAGTATTGGGCCATGGGCGACAACAGCTACAACAGCTCGGACAGCCGTCGATGGGGCCATGTGCCGCGGGAGAACCTGGTTGGCACCGGTTTCATCGTCTATTGGCCCTTCACCCAAAGGTGGGGCCTGATTCGCTGAGGGTTGATGCCTTGGGTGAACTACGGGCTGGGGACGCCCGTTTCCCACGCAACCGCCACCATCTTCAAGCGTTCGATCAGCGTCAAATCGCAGTGGACCCAGGTGCCGACGGATTTGGACTTAACGCTACAGAAATGATAGGTATGTAGTTGACATAGTGGTGCTTCAGGCGCGCCGACTGATACGATGGTCCCGTCGGGTCCTCGGACCCGGGACCCCGGGGCATGAACTTACGCTACTTGCGGGCGGCGCGTGTTTTGTCATGATACGTCGGCATGCCCACCCTGCGTCTGGTTGTTGCCTTGCCCTTTTTACTTGCCCCTTGGCTCGCCGCAGCAACCACCGGCTCCACCATCCTCTGGTATGACCAGCCGGCACCGACCGGAACCCCGGATGGGGGGAGCGATGGCAAACGCACCTGGCCTATTTTTGAGCAACCCAACCCGAAGAATTGGGCGGGCGGATCTCCCTACATGACCGAGGCTTTGCCGGTCGGCAATGGCCGGGTCGGAGCCATGGTTTTCGGCGGCACCGCGCTGGAACGCCTGATGGTCAACGAAATCAGTTTGTGGACCGGCGATGAGAATCCGAGCGGGGTTTATGAGACCATGGGTGCTTATCAGCCCCTGGGGAATCTGTGGCTGACACAGCCCGGACATGAGGGAGCCGGCGAATACCGCAGGGATCTGGACCTGAAGGAAGCGATGGCGAGGGTGAGTTACCGGGCGAACGGGGTGCGCTACACCCGGGAATTGATCGCGAGCGCCCCGGCTCATGTCTTGGCGTGGCGATTGACCGCCGACCAACCGGGAAAACTCACGGGAAACCTCACCTGGCAGTCCGCCACCCCGGTGGAATCCTCGATCCAAGACCGGCGGATCATGGCGACCGGGCAACTGCCCAACGGACTGCGGTTCGCGACCGGACTGGAAATCGCGCCCGAGGGCGGGACTGTGGAGTCGGGGGACCAAGGGCTTTCTTTCCGGAACTGCGACAGCCTCGTGGTCTATATCACGGCGGCGACGGACTACGCCATGGATGTGAGCAAAGGCTACCGGAGCGGAAACGATCCCGCCCTCTCGGTGAGGAACACACTGAAGGCCGCCGTCGGAGAAGGATGGGATAAGGTGCGGGCGGCCCAGGCCCGGGATCATCAGGCCTTTTTCAACCGGGTGCGGCTGGATCTGGGTAGCGCCAATGGGGCCCAGAATACGATTCCGACGGACAAACGCCGCCGACAACCGGCACAGGCCGATCCGGAGATGGAGGCGCTCCTGTTCAACTATGGCCGTTATCTGCTGATCAGTTGTTCCCGCCCCGGGTCGTTGCCGGCCAATCTCCAGGGAATGTGGAATGATGTGCGGGTTGCCCCATGGTACAGCGATTACCACACGAACATCAACGTGCAGATGAACTACTGGCCGGCGGAAGCCACCCATCTCCCGGAAATCCACACGCCGCTCCTCGACCTCGTTCTCAGCCAGATCGAACCGTGGCGCAAGGCCACGGCCCTCTCCCCTGATTTCAAGCCGGTCGCCCCCAACACACCTAACGCCGGATGGGCTGTCCGCACTTCCCACAACATCTTCGGCGGCGGCGGCTGGAAATGGGACAAAACCGCCAATGTCTGGTATGCCCACCACTTCTGGGAGCATTACGCGTTCAATCAGGACAAGGAGTGGCTGCGCCGCGTTGGTTGGCCCGTGATGCGCGACCTCGCCGAGTTCTGGCTGGCACGCCTCAAGGCCCTCCCCGACGGCACCCTCGTGGTGCCCGATGGGTGGTCCCCCGAACAGGGCCCCACCGAGGATGGCGTTTCCTACAGCCAGCAGAAAATCTGGAACCACTTCACCAATTGCCTCGACGCCCTCGCCATCCTTGGCGGAGAGGAGGACCTCCGCCAGCGCCTCGCCGACGCCCGGGGCCGCCTGCTGCCCCCGGCGGTCGGCACGTGGGGCCAGCTTTTGGAATGGAGCACGGAAAAAGCCAGGCCCGTCTTCTCCGTCGATGCCCGCTGGGAAAAGTCCGCCGAACCCCTGGTCACGCGCTTCATCGAGGATGCCCGGAAAAATCCCGCTTCCGCCCAAGGACTCGTTTGGGAGCGACTCGGCAAAGACCGCACCGGACGGCTGACGGCCAATCCCCGGGACTTCGCCAGCTTGACCGATGGACTCAACGCCCTCGTCACCGGCCCCGCGCTGATCACGGAACCGGCTTTCGTCCCAATCGCCACCCCCTCCCTGCTCGAACTCCAGAACCGCGCCGACAAAATCCCCGGCATGCAATCGTGGCTGAATTGGAGCCTGCTGACCCGCGCCCTCGGTTTGGGCGGCCTCGTGTCCACCGAGGACACCCCGCTCAACACCCACCGGCACACGTCCCATCTGTTCGCTGTTTATCCCGGACGCCAAATCAGCCCGGAGCAGACCCCCGTACTGGCGGAAGCGGCCCGAATCTCGCTCATCGGCCGCAGCGACAGTGGCAACGTCAACGAATGGGCCTTCGCCTGGCGCACCAACCTCTACGCCCGTCTGCGGGATGGTGACAGTGCCCGCCGCCAAATCGCCGGCTTCATGCGCAGCACCTGTCCCAACCTCTTTGGCTACCATCCGCCGATGCAAATCGATGGGAACTTCGGCATCACCGCCGGAATCTCGGAAATGCTGCTGCAGTCACATGCCGGCGTGATTGATTTCCTGCCGGCGCTGCCGAAGGGCTGGCCGACCGGGTCGGTTGCCGGTCTCCGGGCGAGGGGCGGGGTCACCGTGGATCTCGAGTGGAAGGACGGCCAGTTGACCAAGGCCCGACTTCTTTGCCCTCGTGGCGGTCGTTTCAAGGTCCGGTCCGGCCGGGTCACCGCTGAAGTGGTGCTTGAACCGGACAAGCAGTTCGACTGGGTGCCATCCGGAAACTGACTAAACGGAGTAACCTTCGACCTGAATCAGAGTGCGGAGATCTCGACGCCCCCGTTTGACCATGCCGTTACCGCGTTTAAACCCGTGGGTGCACATCCATCCCGACCTTGGTGAGTTCTGCCTGGCAGATACAGGCCGAACCACCATCGGACACGCGGGGCAGTGACAACAGAGGCAGTCCCATTATGCGAACTGCGAAAACCAGGGCCAAAAACCAAGCGGATCAGGATCGAGAATGCTCCGGCGTGCGGGTGGTCGTCGACCCGGCGGAAATGTGGTTAGCGAGTGATGCCGGGCGGGTCACGGGGTGTTCTTCCCAATAGGGAGGACGGCGTTGACGCGCCTGATCGCGGGCGAGAACACCAAGTCCACCGGTCGGCCGTCCTTGATCCGGCCCTCGACGGTGGTTTTGCCCGCGGCATGCAGACGGAAGCGGGCGTTCCATTGGCTAGGCCAGGCCGGGGCGACATAGACCGAACTGCCGGAGGATTGCAACAGCATGAGCTGGAGGGCATGCATGCCATGACCTCCGTTGTCGAAGTCGGGCGCGTAGTCGTTGCCGATGTTCCAGAATGCCGGAAAGCGGCAACGCGGGTCTTTGTTCGTCAAAGCGAAAAGGGCCCCTTCAGCGGCCGACGCCGTGTCCCCGACGAGGGCGGCCTGGACGGGGTCTTGGTACCAACAACCGGCCCTTTTGAAGCGGCGGAGGCCGAAGTTGTAACGGCCGACCGCCTCTTTCTCCGCGCCCTGTCCCAGAGTGAACAGGCGGAAAGGGTAGATGGCGTAGAGTTCCGGATTCTCCTGGTTGTGTTCCTTCGGATCGATGGCGGACTCGTAGGGCAGTATGCGCGTGTTCGCGCCTTCCTTCCGCATGGGGATCGGGGGTAGGGCATCCCGCATGCTGCGCCACTGGCTTCTGGTTTTTTCCGGCAGACAGGTCGTGGGCAGGGCGATAAGGCGGGGCAGCAGGTAGTGGAGCCCGGCCACGTCGGTTACGGGGTTGCGGGTTTTCCAGAACATTTCCGCCGAATTCGCAGGTTCGATGCGGAGGCGTCCCTCCCCATCGCGGGGGAAATGCTCGCGGAAAAAGGCCAGCCCCAGATCCATCATCGGCACGAGGTATTCGCGTGCGAATTTTTCGTCCTGGGTGTGGTCGAAATAATCGAGCATGAGCGCACCGAGTTCGAGGACCGGTGTGTAGTAGTGGCGTGTGTGGTTGCCTTCCTGTTCCGGCAGCACTCTGGGGAGTCCTCCGGTGAAGGGGGAGGTTTCGGCCAGGTAAGCCCCGGCATGGCCGTAGTGGGCGCGGCAGTCCTTCTCGTTGCGGAAGAGAATGTCGCGGTACATGCGGAAGAAGGGTTGCATGAGGTCGAAATCCCCCGCCGCCATCATCGGCCAGTACATCGGCCGGGTGTTCTGAAACCAGTAATGTCCGCCCCATTGGCGGAAGTCGCCGTTGACCCCGCGTTCCTCGAATTCCCCCGACTTCAAATTCCGCACCTTGGTGGTGTTGTCGAAGTTGAACAACCCGCCGTTGAACTTGATGGGATAGCGCCCGCGTCCCTGGAAGGCCTGGATCTGGCGCGCGAGCAGATAGCCCTGCGTCAGACGACGGGCCGCCTCGTTTCCCTCGACCAAGATGTAGCTCCGGTTCCAGAACTGGTGCCACCATGCCACGTGGGCGGCCCAGTCCGTGGCCCAATCACGCGGGCGGGAGAGCGCGGCGCGTCCGGCGGCCAAGTGCTGCCATGCGGGAACCGATTCGGCCGGGAACGCCGCCGTGGCGATCATCAAACGCTGAACGGACGATGGTTCTGCGGACTCGAGAAGCGAAGGTCCGTTTGTGCGCATGTTCTGCCCGAACACCAGCGCGCCGAATGTCCAATCCTGGAGTTCCGGAATCCGGTAAGGATTCCGGTTTTGGTAACACCAGCCGATCTGGGAAGGCCCGGGTTCGAGCAGGGTGTCTTTCGAGAGAATCAGGCAGTCGTCCCCCTCGGCCGGCTGGAGCGTGTCGCTCCACAGAACTTTCTGGAACTTGAGTGTGCCACGCAGCTCCTCTTTGCGGTAAGTGTCGATTCCGGCCTGCAGGGAGAACGGTTTGGCGGCGTTGAATTCCAGGCGGATCAGGGAGGAATGGGCATCGACCCATGCCCTGAGTGTGGTTCCATCGGCCTGGACCGTGACGGAAGCGGTGGCGAGGTCGTATTCCTGGCGGAAGTGCTGTGGATTGCGGAAAGCCCCGTTGCCCAGTTTGATCCTGATCCTTCCCACCTTGGCCAGGCCGTAGTCGCCGCGATAAAGCACGACATTCTCCGTCCATGCGTCCCCACGGGCGATATAGAGCAGGACATCGCCGGTGGATTTCTCGACCCACAGGTTGATGCCGGTCTCACCATTGCCCAGCGGCATCGATCCCGCGGAATCGGCGCTGGGAGATTCCCAAACCACGTTGTATGGGGCCAGATCGGCGGGTCCGATGTCAGCGGATTGTGCCTTGGGGACCGCCACCAAGGCGCTGGCCGCGAGCAAACCAAGGCAGAGGGCGCGCCAGACTGGGGTTCGTCCGCAGTGGCGCGCGAATGCGCCACGGGGGGAGGTGAGCGGAAACGGATCCACGGAGTCCGGTTTATGGCCGAGCCTGTAGGCAGGCAATACCAATTGATCCGGACAGAGCGTCGCACTATAGGGGCCACCCTCATGCCGCCCATGGGAATCCTGGATGGGCGGGTCGGGATGCGGAGGGGCAGGGGATGCTTTGCCGCGGCTATGCGCAGACCAGTGAGATACGCGTGCGGCATCCTCCCGAGGGCACTTTTGAAATGACGCCAGAGAGTCGAGAAGCCTGACTTGATTCAGGATCGATTCGACAAGGGCTGGCTCCGGGGTTTGGTTCAGCGAAGTGTCCCGGCGGTGCGGCTTCCGACCGGCAGACCCATCAGGTTTGTCCGTGCCATTGCGGTGTCTGTCAGCCGATCCTTGTCCGCCCGGTAACCGCCTGTTAACGTGTCACTCGCTTCTAGACAGAAGCCGCTCCGGTATTCGCCGTCAAGAGGATCGATGAATTCGTCAGCACTCCTCCCGAGCTTTTTTTGGAACCGAACGTTTCGCCGGGCGTTGGCGCACCCTGGATCTGGATAGTCAGAGAGACCCCTCTCCACAAAAAAGAAGCCCGCCGGGTGGCGGGGCCTCAGGAGTTTAGGAAGTCAACGTGTGCTCAGGAATCCAATTTTTTTGCCCGGCGACGGAGACAGAGCAAGGCCGCCAGACCGCCGAGAACCATCGCATACGTCGAAGGCTCGGGGACGGCGGTGTAGTTCAGGTAAATGTCGTTCCCGCTCTGGCTCCAGGAGAAGCTGGACCCGGCGCGGATACTGGCCAAGGAATTGCTGCCACTGTCCAACGTGAGGGTGATGGTGTCAAAAATGCCCGATGACGCCAACGTCGGGGCATTGGCATTATCATAAACCAGCCACTGGCGGCTGCTATCCCAGAACGTGTCCGACCAGAGAACCGAGGAGCCTGATCCGTTGAAGACCAGCGCGGATGTCGCCCCGCTTTGGATGGTGAGTGTGCCACCGCTGACATCCACGCCATCGAAGCTAATGCCGCGTATGCCCAGCGAATTGTCGTTGGTATTCAGTTCCCAGGTGAAGCTGGATCCCGTGCTTTGGGTCAGGCCTGCGGCGTAGCTGGCCAGGCCGGGGCTGTTGCCGGGCGAAAGATTGCCTCCGCTGCCCACAGTGACCAAAGCGTTGATCGTGCCCGAACCGCCCAGGGTGGCGCCGGTGGCCACGGTCACACCGCTGGTTCCCGAGAGACTGCCATTGATCAGCAAGGTTCCTCCATTCACAGCGGTCGCGCCGGTATAGGTGTTGTTACCCGAGAGGATCTGGGTGCCATTACCAGTTTTGGTCAGCGTCATGCCGGTGGCACCGTTGGTGATGTTTCCGGAGTAGGTCTTGGTCGAGCCCGCGACGGTGTTGAGTGTAAGGCCGGTCACGAGGCTGTAGTTTCCGGTGATCACCGAGGAGAGATTCTTGCTGCCGCTCAGGCCACCGAAGGTGGGGGTCGTGACGCCAGCCGCCAGTGTGATATTGCCGCTTCCTGAGGTGTCGATTGCACTGTTTCGAATCGCGAGATTACTGCCCAAGGCGAGGGTTCCAGCCGAGATCAATGTGTCGCCTTGGAAGAAGGACCTCAAACCGGCCCGGCCCCGAACGCCTACGGGGGAGCCAGACGCCTAGCCCTCCCGCTGACCGTATCGCTCAGTCAATGCGATTTGGTATCAGCCTTTTTTTGTAGGGTGGCACTCCCCTGCCGTGATGGTTGTGGTCGGCGGCAAGGGACTGCCGCCCTACAGGTAGGAGTCTATTTATACCGGAAACGCACTAGAGAGAATGAGAACGATTACGAGAACGAGCGATTGATCAAACAATCATCAATCACTCCAATACTCAGCTCAATCCCTCCAGCCAGGGTTTGATCAGCATATCCATCGTCCGGTTGAGGGCGTGGAAACGTTCGGGATTGGCGGCGAAATGTTCGGGCAATTGGATGTAAGGCCCGGGCTGCCAGTCCTCGGAGTCATCTCCGCAGGCCAGGCCTTCGGCGTTCTCCCCGGTGAATTCGCAGTGGAACTGCAGGGCCAGGACACGTCCGCCCCAGGCGAAGGCTTGGTTCTGGCAGGCCGCCGAAGAGGCCAGCCGCACCGCGCCTTCCGGGAGTTCGAAGGTGTCGCCGTGCCAGTGGAACAGTTCCAAACGTTCCGGCCAATGCCTGCCGAGCGGGTGTTTCTCTGCTCCGGGGGCGCGTGTGATGTCGAACCAGCCGATTTCCTTGTGGGCATTGCGCACCACGCGGGCGCCCAGCACCCTGGCGATCAATTGCCCACCCAGGCAGATACCCAGCAGAGGAACTCCGCTGTCGACACATTGGCGGAGGAAGGCTTTTTCCGGGGCCAGCCAGGGCAGGCGGACTTCTTCGTCGACGTTCATCGGTCCGCCCAGGACCGCGACAAGATCCCAGTGGGCAGGGGGGAGTGCTGATTCGAGATAAACGTGGCAAATCTGGCAGGCGTAACCCTGACGTTGGAGGAAGGGCAGGAGGGCGCCCGGACCTTCAAAGGGGGCGTGTTGGAGGATCAGGGCATTTTTCATCTCATTCAGTCTACCCAAACGGCCCACTCCCGTCTAGAATGCGGCATGCATGAAATGGCCGAACAGGGGCTGAAACGGGCAGATTTTGATTTCCCGACACATGCGCGAAGAAAAATTCTCTGCGTCTTCCCCAAGTATAGCGCGTCATTCGGGACGTTCCAACATGCCTTTCCTCTCATCCCCGGTGTTCGTGCCTTCATGCCGCCCCAAGGATTGCTCCTCATGGCCGCCTTGCTGCCCAAGTCATGGGAGGTGAGGTTCGTTGATGAAAACATCCGCCCTGTGACCGGGGAGGAGTTCCGCTGGTGCGACGCGGTTTTTCTCTCCGGGATGCACATCCAGCGCCCGCACATCGACGACCTCAACCAACGGGCCCACGCCCACGACAAGTTGACCGTTTTGGGAGGCCCCTCGGTATCCTCAGCCCCGGAGTATTACCCAGACATCGATCTGATCCACTGCGGGGAGGCCGGTGACGGCACGATCCGGCTATTCCGCCGACTGGACGCCGGGGTGTCGCGCCCGGAATCCCAGGAAGTCTATCAAACCGTCCACAAGTTGGCCATGGCCGAGATGCCTTCGCCCGCCTACCACCTGGCCAACCTCCCGCAATACCTCCTCGGCAGCGTTCAATTCTCCAGTGGTTGTCCCTTCACCTGCGAGTTTTGCGACATCCCGGCGCTCTACGGACGCAACCCGCGACTGAAGCGACCCGAACAGATCATCGCCGAACTGGACCAGTTGGCCGACGGCGGCGTGGTCTCGGTGTATTTCGTCGACGACAATTTCATCGGCAACCCCAAGGCCACGGAGGAACTGATGCCCCACTTGGTGGCCTGGCAGAAGCGCCGGAGATACCAGGTGCGTCTGTCCTGCGAAGCCACCCTCAACATGTCCCGCTATCCCGACATCCTGTCGCAGATGCGGGAGGCTTTTTTCACCAATGTCTTTTTCGGCATCGAAACCCCCGATCCGGCCGCACTCAAGGCGATGAAGAAAGCACAGAATTTGAGATCGCCCATTGATGAGACCGTGGAGACCTTCAACCGCTACGGGATCGAGGTGGCCTCCGGGATCATCATGGGCCTGGACACCGATACCGACGAAACGGCCCAGGCCATCATCGACTTTGTCAGCCGCACCGGCATCCCCATCCTCACGGTCAACATCCTGTACGCCCTGCCCAAGACGGCCCTGCACGCGCGTCTGGCCCGGGCGGGCCGGTTGGTGTCGGACGAGGGCCGCGATTCCAACATCGCATTTCTGCGGCCCTATGAGCGGGTGGTGGAGGACTGGAGACGGGTCATCCGTCACATCTACGAGCCGGGGGAACTCTACCGCCGATATGAGGCCCAGGCCGAGATCACCTACCGCAACCGTTACGTGCCCCCGGTGGCCGACCAGCTGACCTGGGCCAACCTCAAGCGCTTCATCGGGGTTTCCTGGCGGATGCTTTGGATCGTCGGCGGCAGCGATTACCGCGAGCATTTCTGGGCCATGTTCTGGCGCCAACTTAGGCTGGGGAACATCGAGACAATCATCCAGGTGGGCATGGTCGCCCACCACCTCATCCTCTACGCCCGCGATTGCACCCGCGACCGGATGCAGGCCTCGAATTATTCGGCCAGGAATGTCGCCGCAGTCGGGGATGTGGCGAAGGTTTGAGCGGAGGCCGGAAATGCCGGCAACCCTGTCGGCACTTACTTGGCCAATTGTCGTACCAAAGCCATGGCGCGCCCGGTTTGATCCTCGTCGAGTGTGACGGGGCGCGACTTGATGATGTGAAGGAGGAATCCGGTGATGCGCTTGCGGAGCTTGGGGTCGAAATTTTTCTGGATCCACGAACGCGATGTGCCACCGGGTTTCAGACGCCCGTAGGTGAGGTGGGTGATGTATTGGTGGTGCCTGGCCTCGATTTCCTTCAAGGGGTCGATGGGTTCGGGGGGGAAGCCGTAGTCGCTGCACAGCACCTGGTTGTCAATCCGTTGCTCCGTTTGGAAAAACTCCACCAGCACGCGGGTATGGAGGAAATAAGCCTCGGTCAGTACGTTGTGCAGGAGGCTTTGCGGGCTGTCCATGGGCAGTGAAACGAGCATCTCGATCTCGTACAAGATCTCGTTGAAGACCTTCTGCTTCATTTCCGGGGTGGGTTCGCGAAAATCCATGGCTTTACGATGTGGTGGTTGGCCGATGGGTGACTTTATGCGCAGGCTGAAAAAATGCAACAAGGCTGCGGGTTGGCTCGGAACATGGTGTGGGTTTCTAGTGGAGGGCCCTCACTCTCGTCCTGCGTTGATTATCTGGCTATCAGCCGTTCACCCCATGGTTCATCTGCGGGAGGGGAGGGGGATGGCGACGATGGGTCGACAGCCCCTGAAAAAGGGGGTAAAAGTATTCCCTTAACCAGAATCATGACGAAAAAACATTTGTCCCCCCAGCAACGAGAAGAAGGCCTCGCCGTTCTGAAGAAAAGGTTCGAGCAGAATCCGGTCCGTCACCGGGGCCTTTGTTGGACCAAGGTGTTATCCAAATTGGATGCAAATCCGGAAAAACTTCGCTCACTTTTGGAGATGGAACGCACGGGCGGGGAGCCGGATGTCGTCGGCCAGGACAAGAAGACGGGCGAAATCCTTTTCTACGATTGTTCCGCTGAGACTCCCAAGGGCCGGGTCAGTGTGTGTTATGACCGGGAGGGGTTGGAATCGCGGAAAGAACACAAACCCAAGACCACTGCCATCGATATGGCCGGGGAAATGGGGATCGAACTTTTGACGGAAGAACAGTATTCGCATTTGCAAACGCTGGGTGAATTCGATCGCAAGACATCGAGCTGGATCGCAACCCCGCCGGAGATGCGGAGGCAGGGCGGAGCGCTCTATGCCGAACGCCGCTATGACCGGATTTTCGTCGGCCACAACGGAGCGCAGTCCTACTACGCCATACGGGGGTTTCGGAGCGTGCTGAGGGTTTGACCGCCAGGGATGTCCGAGTTTTCTCGTCAGTGGAGCTTCAGCCACAGCGTCACAGCACCCTCATTTTGGGGGAAATCAGGCAGGGCAGGTTCGTGATGGGTGGTGGCATGGGTTCTGGCCCGCTTGAGGGCGAATTTGGCCATGCGTTCCAAGGAGAATCGGTCGATTTTGGTGCAATTGGTCGAGACGAGGAGCCAGGCCCCGGGGGCAGCCAATTCGAGTGCACTCGCGATGAGGTCCTCCATCTGGTCTTCGACTTTCCATTTGCGGCCCCGGTTTCCAAGGGAGAAGGTCGGGGGATCGAGGATGATGAGGTCGAATTTTTCCCCCCGCTTGTCCAGCCGGGGCAGTACGTCCAGGACATCGTCGGCGATGAATCGGTGGCCGTCGAGGGATAGGCCGTTCAGCTCGAAATTGCCTTTTCCCCGGTCGAGGGATTTTTTTGACAGGTCGAGGCTGAGGGTTTCCGCTCCGGCCACGGCTGCCACTACGGAGAAGGAACAAGTGTAAGCGAATGTATTCAGGGTTTTTTTGCCTTTGATGCCGAGTTGGCGCACGAAGGCCCGGTTGGCACGCTGGTCGAGGAAAAGGCCCGCCGCGTAGCCCGCAGTGAAATCGATGCCATAGCGAACCCCGTTTTCCATGACCACCGTTTCCGGGGAGAGCGCGGCATCGCCTTCCAGCAAAACGGGGGATTGTCGATCGGCGTTCTGTTTGGGCAGGAAGCGGGCGAAGATCCGGTCCGGCTGAAAAAGTGATTTGCCGGGCCAGTCCTTGAGGCCGGACAGGCAAAGTTCGAGGGACTCCTGCGTTTTGTGCGAAATCAGTATGTCCCGGCCGAGCCGCTCAATCCAAGCATCACGGGAAGAAAAGAGCCGGTGGGAGTTGGTTCCGGCCGATTGGAATTCTTCTAAGAGTTCTGCAGAAATCCATTTGTTCATCGCTGCCAGTCAAGGGACGAAAGGAGATATGATCAATCCGATCGTTGGGGAGGGTCGGTGAGGAGCCGGACAGTGCGCCATCCCCAGAAGAGGGCGGAGAGGGCGGCGCTCCAGGTCACGAAGCAAAAACCCCACCAGACACCGTTCAATCCCCACCCCAAAGTGAAGACGAGGAGATTCATGATCACAATGGGTCCGATGACCTGCCGGCAAAGACCCAGCCAGAGACCATAACCAGGTCGTTTCAAACCCTGCATCATAAAGACCGTGACAAAAAGAATGGGGTAGGCGGCGAGGGTGAATGCGGCGGCCCACAAGTAGTCGGCACCATGGGCGACGACGATGGCGTCGTCTGTGAAGAGTCGCATGACTGTTCTGCCGTAGAATCCAAGCAGCAGGCCGCCCCCCGTCATCAGGACGACTCCGAGCAGAATGTGCAGGTTCCATGCTTCACGCACCCGGCGAGGCAGGCCTGCCCCGCGGTTCTGGGCGGTGATGCTGAGCATGGCGGTGCTGATTCCAATCACCGGCATGAGGATAAGTTGTTCGATACGGGTGGCGATGCCGGTGGCGGCCACGGCTTCCCGGCCGAATTGCTTCACGAACCATGTGATGACAAAAACGCCCAAGGCGATGGTCATCATATTGAGAGCCGCGGGTATGGATTGGGCGGCAATTTGTCGGAGGGTATCGGCCCGGGGCTGGAAGAGGCCAAGGGTCATGTTGGAAAAGACTTCGGTGTGAACCACCCTGGTCCAGAGGTAGGCGCATCCTGCCATCTGGACGATGACCGTTGCCAGGGCGATACCCCTGGCACCAAGGGCGGGGAATCCAAATAGACCCCACATGAACACCGGGTTGAGCGCGGCATTGGCCAGAAAACCCGTGATGAGGAAGTTGCGATAAGATCGTGTATCGCCTTGGGCCGAAAGGGCACTGTTGAATGCCATGGTGAGGATGAAGAAGACGGATCCGGCGAGGATTCCATTCATGTAGCTGAGCGTTGTATCGAGATAGGTGTCGTGAGCACCCAACAACTGGAAGATCCACGGAGCACTGAGCAGTCCCACCACAGTGAGCAGCCCGCCTGCCGCGAAGGCAACGAGCAGGGACTGGGCAAATATCCGGCGGGCGGCTGGAGGGTTGCCCGCACCGAGCTCATGGGCCAGGAGTGCCGTCGATCCCTGGCCGAGACCGCTGCCCACTGCAATCAGCAGGAAAAAAAGAGGAAAGGAAAGTGACAGGGCGGCCAGGGCTTCCGTTCCCAATAGGCCTGCACAGTAGGTGTCGGTAACATTGAACAGGGTGTTGAAGAGCATCCCGACGCTTGCAGGTAGGGCGATCCTCCAGGTCAGATACAGAATCGGATCCGAGGTCAGAGAAAGGGCGCCCGTCCTGGGATGGTTTTTCATCGGGGACCGGCTTTTGCGGCAAGTCCTGCGATGATCCGTTCGATCTGCACCCGGTGTATCCCCATGTGACCTCCTGCCAGGGCATACCATTCGAAAGCATCCATCGGTCCAAACCACGGATGGGCAAAACGCAAGGGGGTCTTCAAATCGGCAACGAAATCCGCGGCTTCAAGGACCGCCTCACAAGAGGCCTCGTACGGGGCCTCGACCGATGAATCAGCAGCGGGACTGGGTTTGACATCGGCGGTGCTGGCCCTGCCCTCCGGGATGCTTCCACTGCCCAGGGAGCTGATGATGCGGGCAATGGATCCGTTGACTATCCGCAAGTGGTCGAGGGTCATCCAGAGAGACCAGTGGCGGCTGCTGTCCTCCATGCCAAAGGCGCGTGTGATCAGCACCTTCCGGCCTCGGGCGATGGGCGGACAGGTGTCGAGGTGTTGGTGGATTCTAGCGCGTTCAATTTGAAATGTGCGTTTGAAGGACTCGGGGTTTCCGGCGAGCGTGCGGGACTTGAACAACATGCGGCCAAAGAGGAGTTCAAGGGGCGGCAAGCCGGCGCCCGGGGCGGCCAAGCTGGGGGTTTGGGTTGTTTCCATGGACGAAAGCTGTCTAAATACTTTTATAATGCAAGCAAAATACTTGTGGATAACAAGTAATCAGGGCGCTAAAGTCGGATCTATGCCTGGGACAAAAGATATTGGGAGGAGAAGAAAACAGGAGAAGATCCGCCGTTCACCCTGTCCGGTGGCTTGTGCGCTGGATCTGCTGGGGGACCGCTGGACGCTTTTGGTGGTCCGCGATCTCTTTCTGGGACGTTCCCGCTTCAAGGATTTTCTGGTTTCGCCCGAAGGGATACCGACCAACATCCTCAGCGACCGGCTGGCGCGGTTGCTTGAGCACGGGGTGGTGGAGCAGATTCCGGCAGCAGATGGAACCAAGCGTCTGGCCTACCGTCTGACCCGCAAGGGAAAGTCCCTGGCGCCCCTGTTGCAGGGCTTGAAGGACTGGGGTTTGAAGTGGGAGAAGGGCACCCGGGTCGCACTGCAAGCGCATCCCAGCTGAAAGGACATGCTTCCAGCCATCAAGCATCAGCCCGCAGAATTTTCTCCAACGCTTCCAGCTCCTCGCGGCATTCGGGGCACAGGGTCAGATGATGGCGCACCTTTTCGAGGGCTTCTCCAGTGGGTTGCCCGGCCAGCTGTTTCTCGGCGAATTCGCCGATGTGGTGCCTGCATTCACTGCAGTTGAATTCGAGCTCGCGGGTGTCGGCAATCATGCGGACGAAGCCCTTGATCTGGTCGGTGGTCAGTGGTTTCATGTGGCGAAGACGGTTCGGATGAGTTCGGAGGACAGTCCTTCATTCTCCAAGTGCAGTTTCAATGCGCGCCTGGCATCGTGAAGCATTTTGTAGGCGGCGTTGCGGTTCGTGCCCAGGAGACTAACGATCTGGTCGAAGGGCAGGCCCTGCAATTCACCCATGATTGCCGCCCGTTGTTTTGGCGAGAGCTTGTGCTCGACCGCCTGACGGAGAACACGCAGCAAGCGGATTTTTTCGTCCTCCAAGCCGAGGAGGTGGTCGGGCATGACGGCGGGTTCGTGCATCTGACGGCCCTCCTCTGTGAGGGAATCCAGGGAGACATCCTGCCAGCGTTTCCGGCGGAGTTCGGTGAAGGCCGTGTTGATGGCGATGGTGTGGGCCCAGGTGGTGAATTTGCTCCGGCCGGAAAACTGGAGCCTGCGGTCGAGGATGCGCAGCAGAGCTTCCTGGGTGAAGTCTTCCAATTGGGCCTCGCTGACATCCTTCCGGTCACGCAATGCGATGCGAAGCCCTTGGAGTACGATACTTCTGAGTTCGGCCACAGCGTCGGGGTGGCTTGCCGAGGAGGGGTCGAGGGCCTCCACCCAGTGGGTCTCGTTTTCGACCATGTGCGGCAAGTTAACCACCCGGCAATGATTGGCCAGCAGAATAGTCCCGGCGTTTTCACAGGGCACGTTCCCAGCGGAATTTCCGTTCGCCTTCATCTATGCGGAGATCGTTGATGCTGGCGAAGCGGCGCTTCATGTAGCCGAGATCGTCGAACTCCCAGTTTTCGTTTCCGTAAGACCGGAACCATTGGCCGGTCGCGTCATGGAATTCGTATTCAAATCGCACGGCAATGCGGTGGCCGTGGAAGGCCCAGAGTTCTTTTTTGAGCCGGTAGTCGAGTTCCCGTTCCCATTTTACTCGGAGGAATGCCACCACGGCGGCTCGGCCGTTGAGGAATTGGTCGCGGTTGCGCCATTCCGTGTCCTCGGTGTAGGCCAGGGAGACCCTCCGGGGATCGCGGGAGTTCCAGGCATCCTCGGCAGCCTGGACCTTGAGTCGTGCCGTTTCTTCGGTGAACGGGGGGAGAGGAGGGCGTGGGCTCATCATCGTGATTCGGTTCGGGTGTTCCTTTTTGAAGCGGGCCCCGGTGCGTATGGTCAAACGACACCGGGGGCTTCGTGGTCGGGATTATTGTACTTTTCGCTGGAGAAAACCCAGGATGTGGTCCGCGATTACTGCGCCATCTTCCTCGAGGGCGAAGTGGCCGGTGTCGAGGAGGTGGATTTCGGCGTCGGGCACATCCCGTTTGAAGGCCAGGGCTCCCGCCGGGGCGAAGATGGGGTCGTTTTTGCCCCAGACCGCGAGCACCGGGGGTTGGGCTTTCCGGAGAGCCGCATGCCACTTTTCGTATTGCTTCAGGTTGTTCCGGTAGTCGTAGAACAATGCGAGTTGGATTTCGGCGTTTCCCGGACGATCTAGGATCGACTGGTCATGGGTCCAGGCATCGGGGCTGATGTGCTTGGCGTCGCGGTAACCGGCGCTGTATTGGAACCGCGTGGTGGCCGCTGTGAGCAGGCCCCTGACCTTGGCCTCGGTGGTGGCATTGCGGTCTTTCCAATAGGGTTCCAGATTCTCCGCCCAAAAGGGACTCAGGCCTTCGCTGTAGGCGTTGCCATTCTGGCTGATGATGGCCGTGATGCGTTCCGGATGTTTGGTGAACAAGCGGAAGCCGACTGGAGAGCCGTAGTCCTGGATGTAGATGCTGTAGCGGGCGATCTTCAGCGAATCGAGGAGGTGGTCGGTCACTTCGGCCAAATGGTCGAAGGTGTAGGCAAACGCATCCACGGAGGGCTGGTCGGACTGGCCAAAGCCCGGGTAATCCGGGGCGATGACGTGGTATTTTTCCGCCAGCAGCGGAATGAGATTGCGGTACATATGCGAGGAGGAGGGGAACCCGTGCAAGAGCACCACGGTGGGGCGGGAGGGATCACCCGCCTCGCGGTAGAACAGGTTGAGGTTGTCGACCTTGGCCGTGTGATACTTGACCACAGGCAAGGCTGAAAGTCCGGAGGGTTGGGCGAGGATGATGCCCAGCAGGGCCAGGACCAGGATAAAGGGATTTTTGTTCATGATATTTCTCGTTGTTTGGGTTCGCGTGCGGGGGATGGAACTTCCGGACGCTCACCAATTGGATGGGGTCGTTAATTGCTGTTCTTGGCGGCGAGTTCGGGCCAGTTCTTGTCGGCTTTGGCGACATTGCCGGCAAAGTCGGCGTTGAATTTTTTGAGGATTTCCTGGTTCAGGTTCAGGTACAACTTTCCCTCACGCACCTGCCAGGTGCTGATGTCGACCGGGAAGAGGCGTCCAAGACCGACACCGAAGGAACAATAGCCGCCGTGCTGGGGGGCGTACTTGGCCGGGTTGGCGTTGAAGAGATTCTTGTGTTCTTCACTGGCAAAGAACCAGGTGGCCCCCTGGTATTCAGCCGAGATAAAGGGCGACCCATTCACCGCCTTGGCGTCGGTGAAGAAGGCGACCGTGTCATAGCCATTGACGGCGATGTGGCTGGCACCGGAGACGTTGACGGCGTTGCCAGCAATGGCGGAGGAGGCGAGCAGCAGGAACGCCGCGAGGGACTGGAGTTTGGTTTTCATTTGAGTATGGTTTTTTGGTATTGTTGTTTTGTTTTTTTGGTTTGGGCCGGTTCGTCCGGTTATCATTCTGATGCGGTGAGCGGGCGCTTTCTTACCCCGGACCAACGGATTTTTTGCCAAAGCGCGGCCACACGCTGTGACAGCGTGAATCCCGGCGTGGCGTATGGAGAGGAGGGTAGCGGCCTTCCGAGCGGAAGGCCGGGAGGTCAGAGACTAGAGTACTTCCGGTTTAACTGGAGGCATTCTGTTGTGCGGGGGTGGAGCGGGACCTCCGGACCTGCTGCTTCTTCGTGGAGAGAAAAAAGGCAAGCGTGCCCGGAGGTCCCCCTCCACCCTGGAAAATCGCACGGTTTCCACCAAAGCTAGAATGGCTCTAGGGCACGGAGCGTCGTTCAGAGATCTTCGGCTTTATGGTTCTTTTTCTTGTTTTTGTGTTTGGCCGGGGAGCCTTCGGAAAACTGAGAGGGCTGCACCGGAACAGGGGTCTGGATTTGGGGCTGGGGTTGGATCTGGGCCGGCGGCGAGGAAGAGGACTCGAACGGCGATTGGGTTTTGGAGGAACGGCGTTCTTTTCCTGAAGATTCAACAGGCTGGAGGGTCTGTGGGGCAATCGGGTCCATCGCGCGCTTTTTTTCGCTTTTCTGATTCGACTTGTCCTTTTCACGATTGGCCTTCGGCTCGTATCCGGTGGTGGCGTTATTCGATGGATTCGACGAATTTGCTGGCGAGGGATTCCTGCCTTTTTCTTTTTTGACAGGTTCTCCGTTTGACAGAATGGGGGCTTCTTCCAGTTGGATTTTCTTCACTTTGGCGGGCTTGACCGGAACATTCTCCGCGGAACGTTCGGCATTTTCCTCGCGCATCTTCTTTTGTTCCTTGGCTTGTTCCTTGGCTTGACGTTTTAGGGAATCGCGCTGGGAGTCATCGAGTTTGATCCACTTTGGATTTTCCTTCTGGCCTTGGTCATTGAGGGAGGCCGGTTGGGTCTGCATCTGGCTGACCGGGGCGGCCATGAGCATGGCCTTTCGGTCTTTTTTACCGGGCTCGGCAATGAAGACGTTTTCTTGGCCGGCGATGTAACGGTCCGGAGGGCGCTGGGAAGGGTTGTTGCGACGTTGTTCGTCACGGTCGCGTTCGCGCTGTTCCCAACGGGAGTCGCGCCTGTTTTCCCAACGTCGATGCGCGAAGATGGGTTCGCAGCTGCGGTGGGTGTTGAACCAGGCGAAGGACGTGTAGTAGCCCCCGCTGCGGAAGGAGACATCGTAGTAGTTCCCAAAATAGTAGTGGTGGTAACGGGGGCGGATGAAAAGGCAGTCGGAGAGAAAAGAAAGCTGGATGACTACCGAAGGGCTGTAGCGCCGAACAGGCTGGTTGTAGACGATGATGGGGGCGGGACTCCAGTAGACCGGAGCAAAGACGATGCCGCGTCTTACCAACGGATAGTCCCAATAGCCGTCAACGAAAACATAGCCACCGGGTGTCCAGGCGTAGGAGGCGGGAATCCAGCAGTAATCGGCACGGCCGAGGGACCAGTAGCCCGGGCGCCAGACGTAGCGGGACTGCCAGATCCAGCTACCGGGTATCCTGACATGATCCTCCGAGGGTGCGGAAACCTGTGGTCCGTAATCGAGGTTTGAGGGGGGGGGTGGCAGAGCGCGGCGTTCCTCGACCGCCACGGTGTCGGCGGCCCAGTACCCGGAAATCCATTGATGGCCACCGCTAACCGGGTGCCATTGGCCGGGAACCCAGTGGCGGCCGGGCGGGGTGTCACGCCAGACTCCACTGACCCAGAGGTAGCGGTTGTTTTCGTCGTCCCAAGCCCAGTAGCCGGGAATCCAGAGGACATTATTACCTTCAGGTTTGACCTCCGGGGGGATTTCTTCCACGGGCTCCGGGGGGGCGGTGGGGATGACCGGGCCGGCCTCGGGATTGAGCTGGACGGTTTCGGCAAATGCCTCGTGGAGTGGTCCTTTGGCGAGGACTTCCGGATCTTCATCGGCCAGGGCGGATGCCGCGAAGCTGAGAAACAGGGCAAGGGGCAGGGTTCGAGACAAGAAAAAACCGGCACAGGGCCGGCGATGGGTGTTGGGCATAGGGGTGGTTTCATCAAGTATGACGGCTGGTTCCTTGACCTGATTCATTGGACGACTTTACTGCTCTTGAAGAGCCCGCGTCAGTTGATCACCCTAGAAGTGAGGGGAAGAACATCCAGATACACGATCAAGATGCCGAGTGGCCATATAGAGCCGCTGTTGTCGTCGGCCCGTAGGGGAAGGCGTAAGTCAACAGCCGTAGGGATTTGCAGATCAACCGGAGCCCTGCCTTTGCCGGCAGGTTCTTTTGAAACAGAGGGGCGGGAATAGGGCACATCTCGCCAGACTCCCATGCGCATGAACATGATGAACAAGAGGGTGAAAAGCCTGATGATGATTCTGGGATCGCTTGGGTATGTCCTTTGCCTGGGCGGCGTGTCCGCCGAGGAAGCGGCCCGGCCGGAGGCCGTGGGCAAAGTGGCCTGGTTGCGTGATCTGCCCCGGGCGCTGGCATTGTCGAAAAAAACGGGCAAACCGGTTTTCTTGCTTTTCCAGGAAGTGCCGGGTTGCGCCGGTTGCCGGCAATTCGGACGCGATGTGTTGTCCGACCCCGAAGTGGTGCGGGCGGTGGAGCAGCATTTTGTCCCCCTGCTCATCCCCAACAACCAACCGGGAGGGGATGCCGAGGTGTTGCGCCGATACGACGAGCCTTCGTGGAACTACCAAGTGGTGAGGTTCATCGACGCGGAGGGCCGCGATCTCATCCCGCGCAAGGACCGGGTCTGGACCACGCCCGAACTGGCGACGCGGATGGTGGCCAGCCTGGAAAAAGCGGGCCGGGATGCGGATGACGGGCTGCGACGCCTGGCCGGGCTGCGTTTGTCTGGGAAAGCAGGAAAAACAGAAAAAGCGACCCCAGATCGCGGTAGGGAACGCGTGGCCTTCGCCCAAGCCTGTTTCTGGACCGGAGAGATGCGCCTGGGACAGATTGAAGGAGTGGTGCGCACCGAAGCGGGTTTTTTCCAGGGACGGGAAGTGACCCTGGTTGAGTACCAGCCGGATGCGATTTCCTTGGGCGATTTGGTTCGTGAGGCCTTGGCACGCCAGTGTGCCGAAAGCATCTTTGTGGCATCGGAGTCGCAAAAAAAAGCGGCCCTGGAAGCTGCGGAAGGGCGGTCAGTGGGACTTCTCGATGCCAGTTACCTGCGCGCTCCGGAGAGCGACCAAAAAAAACAAATCCAGGGAACGTCTGCGGAGGGGAGGGTTCTCACAGCCGATCAGGCGACCAAGGTCAATGCCTTCATCCGCAGCGATCCGGCACGGGCTGCTGCCTATCTTCCCATCAAATGAAGCCAGTGCTTGTTTTCGATTGCCGTCGCACCCTTTGGACGATAGGAAGGCGGCATGGAATGGCTCTCGGACCCGCAGATTTGGATCAGTTTGACGACACTTACCGTGATGGAAATCGTCCTCGGGGTGGACAACATCATTTTCATCAGTATTTTGGCCGGGAAGTTGCCGCCTGAGCAGCAAGCAAAGGCCCGCCAGCTTGGCCTGGCCCTGGCCCTGGTCACACGGATACTCCTGCTTTGCGGGATTTCCTGGATGGCGAGGCTGGTTTCACCGCTCTTTGCGGTCATGGGGCATGATTTTTCGGGACGAGACCTGATCCTGCTCGGTGGAGGACTTTTTTTGATGGCCAAGAGCACCCATGAGATCCACGACAAGCTGGAGGGGGTGGATGGAGAGAAAAGCGCCCGGGTGGCTTCGTCGTTTGCCGGGGTGATCGTGCAAATCATCCTGCTGGATATTGTTTTTTCGCTCGATTCCGTCATCACGGCGGTCGGGATGACCAACAACCTGCCTGTGATGATCGTCGCGGTCATCCTGGCCATGGGGGTGATGCTGCTTTGCGCCGGTTCCATCGGTGATTTTGTCCATCGTCACCCAACCATCAAAATGCTGGCGCTTAGCTTTCTTCTGCTGATTGGTGTCATGCTGGTGGCCGAGGGCATGCACCAACATATTCCCAAGGGTTACATTTACTTTGCCATGGCGTTTTCCGTTGGCGTGGAAATGTTGAACTTGAGGTTGCGGGCCAAATCCCGGCCGGTGGAACTCAACCAGCCCTACCGCTAAAAGTTTTCTGGTTCCAGTCCCCGTTCTGGGGAGTGCCTGGCGGGCGTGGATTCAGCCGAGAAACTTGCCGGGATTGAGGATGTTCAGCGGGTCGAGGGCCTGTTTGACCAATTGGTGGAGTTTCCGGCTTCCAGCGGTGGTGGCCAGGTTCCACCAAGGTTTGCGGGCCAATCCGGTACCATGTTCGCCGGTGATGGTTCCACCCATCTCCAGCACACGTCGGAACAATTCATCCTGGGCCAGTCGCACCCGGGGGGCATGTTCCTCCCCCTTGGCGAACATGAGGTTGACGTGGATGTTGCCGTCACCGGCATGACCAAAGGCCGAAGTCTCGACCCGGTACTTCTTTTTCAATTGTTCGGAGAGTTTGAAGACTTGGACGAGTTTGCCCCGGGGGACAACGATGTCCTGGTTGATCTTGTGCAGCCCGGTGGCTTTGAGGCTGTAGGAGAAATCACGTCGCATACCCCAGAGACGGTCCTGGGCTGCGGTGGTGGTGGCGCGGAAAACACGGAGCGCCCCGCAGGATTCCAGAATCACCGCCAGGTCGCGGGATTCACCGCGGACCGAAGCAGATTGGCCGTCGACCTCCAGCAGGAGGAAGGCATTACCGGGCGGGGTGCCGGGGCTGTATTTCCGCGCGGACGCGAGGGTGAAGGCATCGGCGACCTCCATGGCCGAAGGGAGGAAGCCGCGGGCCAGGACGGCCTGCACGGCGGCGGCGGCGGCTCTGGCATGGGGGAAGGTGCCCACGACGACGGCACGGGCCGGGGGCAGGGGGATGAGGCGAAGGGTGGCGAGGGTGGTGATGCCGAGCATGCCTTCCGACCCGGTGAAGAGGTCGGTGAGATTGAAGCCGAGTTTGTTCTTATGGGTGCGCCCGCCGGTGGTGACGACCGTCCCGTCGGCGAGGACGATTTCCAGGCCCATCACGTAGTTGCGGGTGACGCCGTATTTGACGCAACGGGGCCCACCTGCGTTGGTGGCGATGTTGCCGCCGATCGTGCTCTCGTTGAGGCTGGCCGGATCGGGTGGATAGAAGAGACCGCGCGCTTCCACCCTGCGTTGGAGTTCGCCGGTGATGACACCGGGTTCGACCACGGCAACGAAATCCTCACGGGAGATTTCCCGGATGCGGTTCATCCGGGCGAGCGAAAGGGCGACGCCGCCACGCACCGGGACGCAGCTGCCGACATAGCCGCGGCCGGCACCGCGTGCGGTGACGGGTATGCGATGGCGGTGGCAGAAGGTGAGGAGGCGTGAAACTTCGGCGGTGGTGGAGGGAAGGGCCACAGCCTCCGGGGGGTGGCTGGCGTGCCAGGCATCACCCGCATGGGCGGCCAACGTCTCCGGGTCGGTCTGGAGGATGCGCCGGCCGAAGAGTTTCCGGAGTTTGGGAAGCCAAGGTGTTTTCAAGGAAGCCATTTTGGCTCAGGAGCGGGCCGGGGCAAAAGTTTTAAAACAATCTTTTCCCATCTCTGGACGGGCGCATTCCTGTAGGAATAGACGAAAGGCAGAAGACCAGTGGGATGAAGAAGATCACCGCCGTCTCTGGAGGGTTTGACGGATTTCCCGGTCGGTGTCGCGCTTCTTGACGTCCTGGCGCTTGTCGCGGGCGTTCTTGCCCTTGCAGAGGCCGAGGAGGATCTTGAAACGCTGCTTGTCGTTGAAATAGCCCTTGAGCGGGATCAGGGTTTTTCCGGCGGTGGCGACTTCCTCATGCAGGCGGCGGATTTCCGATTTGTGGACGAGGAGTCGGCGCAGGCGCTTGGGCTCGTGGTTTTCCCGGTTGCCCTTTTCGTAGGGAGCGATGTGGAACTGGTGCAGCCACATCTGGCCGTTTTCGATGCGGGCGAAGGCTTCGTCGAGACTGGCCTGGCTGGTGCGGAGGGATTTGACCTCGGTGCCCTGGAGTTCGATGCCAGCCTCGAGGGTTTCCAGGACGGCGTAATCGCGCCCGGCCTTGCGGTTTTGGACTTCCAGGCCGCTCATGGCAGGCCTTTACGGGGGAACGGCGTAAAGGCGGGGTTCAATCCGCCGCGGCCGGTTCCTCGTCGAGGGGGCGGTAGCTGAGCTTGCCGTCGGCGATTTCCTTCAGGGCGACATCCATGAAGGTCATGCGGGGGCTGACGGGGATGAGTGGGCGGAAGCCCTGGCCCAATTGGCGGACCCGCTTGGAGACCATGTTGATGAGGATCTGCGGGTTTTCGATTTTGGAGAGGGCGTCGGTGACCAATTGCTGCTTCATAATGGGAATGGGAAAGCTTTCCAGAATGCCGGTGAAGGAGGGGGGCGGCAAGTTTTATTTTTCTGAGTGCAGATGATGGATTCGAAATAGGGAATGGGGAATGTTCGCTTAGAGAAGATTTCCTTATCAGCGCCGGGATTGATCCCCGCGAGGAACGCGGGGCTGTGCAGGATGGCCCTTTGGGCAATGAGAAACGGTCACTTCGTGAATGGCGCTGAACCCAAGGGTTCAAATCGATGGACAACGTTCGCCTCGCGAAATGCTCCTTATCGGAGCGCCGGAATTGATCCCCGTGAGGAACGCGGGGCTGTGCGAGATGGCCCTTCGGGCGATGGAATAAAGTCCTTACGGACGCAGCGCTGAACCTGAAGGTTCTAATCGATGGACAACGTTCGCCTCGCGAAATACTCTTTATCGGAGCGCCGGGATTTGAACCCGGGGCCTCTTGGTCCCAAACCAAGCGCGCTACCAAACTGCGCTACGCTCCGTCGCAGAAAATCACTATGCTGCGAATACCCATGGCGGCAAGCTAATCCACCGGCATGCCCCCATGCCAAAGATCAGGTTCCGGCCAGTTTGGCCTCGCCCATGCGCTTGAATTTCAGCCCCAAGGGCAGATCGTCGTTGATGGTGCGCGTCCATAGTTCAACCGATTTGGGCAGGGGGCCCTTGCGGGTGATGGTGGCTTTGAGTTCCGTTGGTACCGGTTCTTTGTCGAGGAGAAGATACGAAGAAGGACGGATCAGGGTCACCCGGATCACCAAAACGCCGTCCTCATTGACTTCGGATTCGCTCAGTACCCGGTAGTCCGCACTATTCGTGGGCACGGACAGGTCCACGCGCACGGATTCGCCGTCTCCGGTGCGTTCGACCGATTGGGCCATGCCCAGGTCAAAGCCCTGCCTGATGGGGAATTTTTGTTCCACTTGTCCAGTGAGGCTCCTGACTTTATCTGCGAATTTTGTGACCTGCTCCAAGTGGCCCTGCGGAATCAGGGCGCGGACGCGGGCATCCTCCTGCGTGCGCCAATTCATCAACACTTCGGGTTCATCGATGCGGACGCCGAAAAAGGTCAGGGTCCCGGGAAAATCCTCGAGGGTGATGCCTCCCGCGAGTTCCCGGCGCTCCGCAATGATCTTGTTCAGGGCCAGGCTGGCCTCGGCGGAAGGAGAGGCACCGGGGCAATAAAGGTAGTCTTCCGCCTGGAGGGGAATGGCCCGCGCCGTGAGCGTGGCCGTCGCCAAGCCGGCCAACATCAGAAGAGAGATGCGCACAAGGGCGTTCATCATGTTGCATCATAGATTAGGTTCTCTTCCGATTCCTGTCCAGCTTCTGGAGCCTGTCGGCGGGCGTTGATTCGGTGATGTTCCAACCATTGAGAATGCTGGCGGCTTCGGTGCGGATGGCTTTCCGTTCTGCGGCGGATTTTTTACGGAGGGTGTTCACGATCATGGCCACCCTTGGGTTGCTGGCGAAACGGGTCTCGTGACGGTCGAAAAAGTTCCAATACAGGATATTGAAAGGACAGGCCTTGGGTCCGCTGCGCAGCTTGGGATCGAAACGACAATTCCGGCAATAATCACTCATGCGCTGGATGTAACCGGATCCGGCGGCGTAGGGCTTGGTCGCGAAGCGGCCGCCGTCGGCGTAAAGCACCATCCCGAGGACGTTGGGTTGCATGACCCAGTCGTACGCATCGACATACATTTCCATGTACCAACGGAGTACCGCCTGGGGGTCGTAGCCTCCGAGAAGAAAAAAATTCCCCAGGACCATCAGGCGCTGGATATGGTGGTTGTAGCCGGTTGCCCGGGCCTGGTTGACGCACTCTCCGACGCAGTTCATGGGTGATTGGCCTTTTTCGAGCCAGTCGGGCAGGGGTCGGCTGGCCTCGAGGGCGTTGTTGGATGCGTAGCCGGGCATGTGGAGCCAGTAGACGCCGTTGATGAATTCGCGCCAGCCGACGATTTGACGGACAAAGCCCTCCACCGAAGCGATGGGTGCCTTTCCGCTCCGCCAGGCCGCCACGGCGCGTTCGATGCATTCCATTGGCCTTAACAATCCAGTGTTGAGCATGGGGGTAAGCACGGAATGGAAGAGATGCGGTTGTCCCGAGGCCATGGTGTCCTCGAAAGGACCGAATGATGACAGGCGTCGTTGGATGAAATCATCCAGCCAGGCCAATGATTCCCGGCGCGTGACCGGCAGCCAGAACGTGGCGGGGTCGCCGGGGTGGCCGGGAAAATGCGCCGCCACTTGTTCCATGACAGTCCGGGTGACGGCGTCGGGTCGTATCGCGGGAAGTGGCGGCACGGGCGGGGCGGATTTGTCAAAGGCGCCAAAGGTTTCGCGGTTGTCGGCATCGAAGCTCCAGCTGCCGCCCTCCGGGCCGCCATCCTGGTCCAGCAGAATGCCGAGGCGTTCGCGTTGTCGGCGATAGTGGTCGGCCATGAGCAGGTGTTTCCTGCCACCAGCCCAGGCGGCAAAATCCGACCTTTTGGTCAGGAATTGGTTGGTCGGGATGCGGTGGATGGGGAGGCCGAGCTTGCGAGCCAGGGGGGCCAAGGCTTGGTCCATGGTCCATTCAGATGGCTCCATGACGTGGATGGCCTGCAGGTGGTGGCGGGCCAGGATTTCTTTCCATGCCCCGAGATAATCCGATGAAGGGCCTTCACCCAACGCATGGTAGCAGACCTTTCGTCCACTTTTCTTCCATTCAGCGGCCAAATGGCGCATGGCACTGTAGATCAGAACCAGCTTGTGCGTGTGGTAGCGCAGGTGGCCGCCGCGGGCCTTGGATTCAATGAAGACGAAGAGGTCGTCCGGCCGGGCCAGTTTCAGGGCCGGGTGGTCGTGCTGGAGTTGGTCTCCGAGTATCCAATAGGCGTCCATACGACATCCTATGGGCAATTGGCCAGTTTGCTTGGCTGATTATTGGGGGGAGGAGGGTATTTTTTCCAGCCCCTTGACGATATCGCCCGGCGTGATGCGGTGACGGCGGAACCAGCCCTGGTTGACCTCAAGGGCGTAACAAATCTCGGCACTCAGACTGGGGATCGGGGTTTCGTCGAAAGGTTGCATGTCATAGATTTCCACGATGGCTCCCCGGGCGTCGAGGTAGGCGATGCTCAAGGGGATGCGGGTGTTGCGCATCCAGAACGAGGCCCGGCGCGGTCTGTCAAAGACGAACAGCATGGCATGGTCGCCGGGAAGGGAGTCGCGGTCCATCAGGCCATGTTCTTGCTCGGGGGGCGTGAGAGCCAATTCGGTTTTCAGGGTTTGGTCGACGATGGTCAAGTCGATGGTGCGCAGGGGCGTGGTCGCAGCCTGGGATGAAGGTTGGGACGGAGAGCCGCAGGCGGCCAGGCCCAGAACAAGAATGACCGCCAGGACCGCTTGCCGAAGTGCGGAGGGCCACTTGTACGACGATGAGGCAACCATGGGGACTTTCCTCACGCCACAGGTTCGATGAGGATTTCCGTTTTGACCGAGTTGGCGATGAAGCAGAAGTCGTGCGCCTTGTGGTGGAGCTGCCCGCTCTCCTCCGGAGTGGGGGCCTTGTCGCCACCGTAAGCGATGCGGGGTCTTAGGGTCACCGTCTTCAGCCAGGGGATGCCCTTCTCGTTTTTGGCCATCGCGCCCACCGCTTCATCCTCATAACGGTCGACCACGAAGCCGGCCTTGGCGGCGACGTGGAGGAAAGTGAGCATGTGGCAGCTGGATAGGGCGGCGATGTAGGCTTCCTCAGGGTCGATGAAAGCGGGGTCGGTCCAGGGCGGGGGGATGACGCTTGGGGCCGCCGTGGCCTCGACGTGCGCGCCCCCGTCGAAGGCCCAGGTGTGGTTGCGGGAATACTTGGATTGGAGGAAGCCCTCGTCCTTTCGGACCCAGAGGATGGTGGCGCGGTGTTCGGACATGATTCCATCCAAGCAGGAAGCCCTGGAAGGGCAAGGACAGGCGTCAATGGAGTCCGGGCGGGAGGAGGGGCAGGAGCTTCTTGATTTCCTGGGCCTGGCTGCGATGGCAGACGAGCAGGGCGTCGGGTGTGTCCACCACCACCAGATCCTCCACGCCGCAAAGCGCCACAGGCTTGTGGGGAGAATAGACAAGGTTGTTGCGCGCGGCATGGGCGGCGAGGACACCCCGGTGGGCATTGCCGGCGGCGTCGACGGGGAAATGACCGGCCAAGGCGGGCCAGGAACCGATGTCGTCCCAAGGGAAGGAGGCGGCCACGGAGAGGACCGAGGCGGCCTTTTCCATGATGGCGTAATCGACCGAGATCTTGGGCAGGCCGCTGAAATGCTCCGCCAAGTAGGCCTCGGAGCCCGCGGGACCCGGATAGGCTTTGATGAAGGCGGCCAGTTCCGGAACCAGGCGTTCCGCCTCCCGCAGAAAAACCGAGGCCCGCCAGGCGAAGATCCCTGCGTTCCAGGCGTGGCGGCCGGACGTGAGGTAGCTTTGGGCCCGGGCCGTGTCGGGCTTTTCCACGAATCGCACCACCCGGCGCGCCCGGTCACCGGTTTCCGGAAGGAAATCGCCCAACTCCAGGTAACCGAAACCGGTGGCGGCAAAAGTCGGGGGAATGCCCAGGGTGACAAGCGCGTCGTGATCGCGGGCCAAGCGCACCGCCAGTTCCAGGTCGGCGCGGTAGAGGGCGTCGTCACCGATCCAAGGGTCGGCGGGCAGGAGCACGGCCACGGATTCGGGACCGGAGTGATAGGCGATGGCGGTGGCCAAAGCGGCGGCGGGGGCGGTGTCGCGCTTGGCCGGCTCCAGCACCAGATTGACCGTGGCGTCCTGGGGGAGCGAGGTGCGGAGGGTGTCGCCAAGCTGGGTGTTGGCCAGGAGGGTGAGCTGCCCCGGTCCGGCCAGGGGCAGGGTGCGTTGGATGGCCAGTTCAAGCAGGGTGCCCTGGTCCAGCAGGGGGAGGATTTGCTTCGGGCGGAGTTGGCGGCTGAGCGGCCAGAATCGTTCGCCGCTGCCTCCCGCCATGATGAAAAAATGGGCCGGGTTCACAGAGAGAGCCTAAATCAGCGCGCGACCGTAAGCCAGAGATTTGCGGTAAGGTCCAGGGTCACCATCCGGAGGCCCGGAGGGTGCAGGTGGCGGATTCAGTCGCGCCGGGTACGAGCAAGCGCAGGCCCTGCCCGTGATGGATGGCGTTGGGCAGGCCCAGCCAGGGTTCGACGCAATAAAAGGGCGATTCCGGTTTCTCGGTCCAGGTGGTCACGGTGTGCCAGGGCACGCCATCAGGTGGGAAAAGGAAATCAATCGTCCGGCCGTCGGGATGTTGGAGTTGCAAGCGGCCCGGGGCATCGAGGATGTGGAAGCAATCCAGTAGGGATGCGTCATCCAAGGAGAAGCGGCTCAGGCTGGTGCCATTGGATGCAATGCTTCCATCCGAGGCTTGGCGGGCTTGATGGGCCGGGGGCAGGAGAAGCGACCATTGGCTCCGCTCTTCAGCGGGGAGGGCGAAGTAAAAATGATGGCCCGCCTGGTAGGGCATCGGCGCTTGGCTGCGGTTTTCGGTCTCGAAGCGCACGGTCAGACTGTTCCTATCAAGCACATGCACGACACGAAAGCGGAAGTCGAAGGGATACCAGGCACGGGTCTGGTCGGTCGGAGCTATCTCCATGGCCAGTTCCACCGGGCCCTCCTCATCGTTGGGGGAAGTGGGTGTCCGGGGTACGACTGCGGTGAAGACGGCGTTCCGGGCGAAACCATGCATGGGCATGTCGCGGACCGTGCCTGATCCGTCACGCCAGCGTCCGACCACCCCATCCACGAAATGCCGGGCGATGAAGGGAAAGAGGAGGGGATTGCCGCCGCGGATCTTCGCTGGATTGGACCAGTCGGCTTGATCCGGCCAGTGGAGGAGGCGGCGACCACCGATTTCCCAGAAGAGGAGCCGACCCCCGGCCTGTGGGGCAATGACCGCCCGAGCATTGCCGTTGCGCAATTCCCAGACTGGTTGCCCTTGGAATACCGCTCGGGTGGCAGGCATGTGAACAGCCCGGATGCGCTTTACTGATTACAGACCAAGACGATGGTTGCGATGATCAGGACGGCAATGAACGCGGTGCCGATACCGAGGAGGGCCTCGAACTTCATCTTCTGGCAATCGCAGGATTCTTCTTGATGGGACATATCCTCGAGATAGCAGCGCACCGGTTCTTGGCAAGCGCGCGGGCAGGGGTAGTTTTTTGCCATGGAGGACACCGGCCGGGTCGTGACGTGGGAAGAATGGATGAACGAAGCCCTCCATGCCCCCGGGGCAGGCTACTATGCTCGGCACATAGGCTCGGTGGGAGAACGCGGGGATTTTTCCACCTCGGCCACGCTTGATCGGACACTGGCCCGGGGGATTGCCTGCTGGTTGCGGGCGCGTGCCGCGCTGCTCAAGCCCCAAGGAAGGATTGCGGTGATTGAGGTCGGACCCGGGGATGGCGCATTGGCCAGGGGGATTTTGCGCGCGCTTCCCTGGTGGTTCCGCTGGCGGGTCGACCTCCATTTGGTGGAAACGTCGGATTCGCTGCGGAAGGTGCAGCAAACAACCCTGCGCGGTCGAAGGGTCCGTTGGCATACCAACATGGCCGATGCTCTGGCCCAAACAGGAGGCAGGGCCCTGATTTACAGCAATGAACTCGTGGATGCCTTCCCCTGCCGGTCTTTCATCCTGCGTGCGGGAACTTGGTTGGAAATCGCAGTGGCGGAATCACCGTCCGGCAACATCCGGGAATGCGAAAGCGGCCCGGGCTCCGATGTGCCCTGTGGGGGTGGGGCCTGGCTGTCCGGATTGCGTGAGGGCCAGCGGATCGAGATCCACCAGGCTTACCAGCGCTGGCTGGCAGAGTGGGCGAGCCTTTGGCTCAAGGGGGCGATGTTGACCGTGGACTACGGTTACACTGTGGAGCCTCCACCCCGGCTGCCGCTCTCGGGGACACTCCGTGCCTATTTCCGGCAGATGCGCTTGGAGGGCGAGGAAATGTTGCGCCGCAAGGGCCGGCAAGACCTGACGGCGGATGTGAATTTCAGCGACCTGGCGCGTTGGGGTGCAGCGCTTGGTTGGGTCACGACCGACTTGCGACCGCAGGCGGATTGGCTGCAACGATGGGTCCCGGGCCAGGGCGGACGGCTGGCCGACCCGGTGGATGCGGGCGGGGCCTTCCTCGTCCTGGAGCAGAGACCGGCGGCATCTGCCCAAACAAGCAGTTCTTTGCCTTAGCAGAACAGAGCGGCGTCTATCGAAGCGTTCAAGCAACGAGGAAGGGATTCCCCGTCTACAAGAAGACTCTTCAGGTTTCGAGGGGGGCGGCGGAGACAGCTTTGGCGGCCCGCTCGGCGAATTCGACGTGGAATTGGTCGGGGTGGGGTGCGGCGCCCAGGGTATGGGTGCGTCCGAGGTAGTCGGTGAAACTTTCACCCTTCTTCCGGCCGTCTTTATAGTCCTTGAGGTGGGTGCGGAGGATTTCCGGGATCTGGTCCTCGGTGATGCTCTTGGCTTCAAGTCCGGCCAATCGGTCGCCGCGGCTGGAGCCGCCGAGGTAGAAGGCGTATTTCTTCGGGGCACGGCCGACGAAGCCGAAGTCGGCATTGTAGGGGCGTCCACAGCCGTTCGGGCAACCGGTCATGCGGATGAGGATTGGTTCCTTTTCCAGGCCAAGTTCGCGCAGGATGGCATCGATCTTGTCCATGATGCCGCCCAGAACGCGTTCGCTTTCGGCCAGGCCGAGGCCGCACGTCGGAAGGGAGACGCAGGCGTGGGACGTCTTGCGGGCTTCGGTCAGGGTATCAGGAACGGGGATGTGGAATTTGCGCAGGATGGCATCGACGCCGGCTTTTTGGTCGGGGGCGATGTCGTGGAAGAGGAGGTTGGCGTTGGGGGTCAGGCGGACAGGCAGATGGTAGGTTTGGGCAATTTCACGGAATGCCGAGCGGTATTGGATCTGGTCGGTGTCCTTGATCCGGCCCTGTTCAACCCAGATGCCGACAAACCATTTGCCGTCGCCCTGTTCGTGCCAGCCAAGGAAGTCGCCGACGGTGGTGAAGGTGTAGGGCTTGAAAGGCTCGGTCGGGATGCCGGGGAGGCGGGCGAGGACTTCGGCTTTGAACCAGTCGAGGCCGCGTTTTTCGATGAGGTATTTGAGACGGGCCTGTTTGCGGTCCTCGCGGTTGCCATTGTCCCGTTGCACGGTGACGATGGCAATGGCGGCGGCGACGGCGTGTTCCTTGGCCACGTAAAAGAGGGGCTTTCCGAGGACGGGGTAGGTTTGGGTTTGGCCGTGCGACATACCGAAGCCGCCTCCGACGGTGAGATTGTAGCCGGTGACGCGGCCATCCACGACATGGGCGATGTATCCGATGTCCTGGGTGAAGACGTCGGCGTCATTCACAGGGGGGACGGCGATGCCGATCTTGAATTTGCGCGGGAGGTAGTGCTTGCCGTAGATGGGTTCGGCTTTGTCCTCCTGGTTGAGTTCAAGCTTCTGTCCGTCGAGCCAGATTTCGCTGAAGGCGGTGCTGGCGGGCATGAACGTTTCGCTGAGATCTCGACCGAGTTGTTGGACATCGTCGTAGACCGGGGTCTTGAAGGGGGCGGCGGCGGCCATGGTGTTGCGGACGACATCGCCACAGGCACCCCAAGTGGTGAGTTTGGCGCGGACGATGCGGGCGATGCAGTCCTTGAGGGATCCCTTGAGGACGCCGTGCATCTGGAAGCCTTGGCGGTTGGTGATGCGGATGGTGCCGTTGCCGAGGTCGTCGGCCATCCGGTCATGCATCAAATATTGTTCGGCGTTGATGGCGCCGCCGGGGATCTTGCTTCGGACCATGAAGCTCCAGGCTTTGTCGAGACCCTGGGCCTTGCGCGGGTTGCGCAGGTCGCGGTCATCCTGCTGATAGGTGCCATGGAACTTGAGCAGTTGATATTCCTCATCGGAAAAGTGGGTGGCTTCGCTCTGGAGGGTCTGGACGATGGTGCCACGAAGCGAGCGGCTCTGATCTTTGATGGTTTCGACACTGGCGTTGGACATGGTGGTGAGCTTTCCTTTTTTAATCCGATTAAGTAGATAAACTTAGTAGAGATTCGCTTTGGGTCAATGGAAAAGGGGTTCGAAATGGGGTTTCAAGGACGGTAGAGGACGGCGTTGTGGCCGATGACTTGGATGAGTTCGGCGTTGAGTTTCTCGGCTAATGATAGGGCAAGTTCTTGTTTTTGTTCCTTGAGGCCGTCGAAGCGGACTTTGACCAAGTGATGGTGTTGAAGTGCGGTCTCGACGTTGGCCAGGACGGGATCGATGCCGTGCTGACCGACTCGCACACTGGCCGCAAGAGTCTGGGCACGACTGCGGAGGCCTCGGCGTTCAAGACCGGTCTGGGTGTATTGGGTCACAGATGACTGAACCTATCGCGAAACGGGGGCGAATCCAAAGGAATTATTGGGGTGGATCTATTTCAGAGGACGCCAGACGGTGATGCCGGCCTGGCCATAGTTGCCGGCCAGATAGTCGGAAAGGCGGTCATCAATGAGGACTTTGCGCTTCTCGCGGGTCGAGCTGGCGTGCATGAAGCGGAGGACGCCTTTTTTGTCACGCAAAGCCAGGCCGACGTGCGAGGTGGAGAGGCGTCCGCCATCGCGGCTGACGATGCCAATGATGTCGCCGTTCTGGAGTTTGGACTCCATGGCCGCGACTTTGCCCTTGGAGATGTAGAGGGTTTTGAGTTTTTGGATGCGGCTTTCCTCGCGTGTGATGGCGGGGACGAGCGAGGGGGTGGCGCGCAGGTAGCGGTAGCCACGCCAGAGGATGGTCATCTCCCGGCAGACGTTCTCATATTCCACCCCGCCGAGATCACCGGTGATGTCCTGGACGAGACCGCGGCGGTGGTTGTCCGCGCCCCAATCCTCGAGGTAATGGAGGCGGGAGAGGTAGGCCCCGGTGCATCGGCCATCGCGGTAACGGTCAAGTTCGATGAAGTGGAGGAGATTGTCAGGGGTGCGGCTTTTCTCCGGGAGGTCGAGAAGGCGGGCCAAGGCGAGCGCAGTTTCGAAGAAGGTCCAGCAGTCGAGGCCGCTGAAATTGACCGAGGCCGCCTCGATTTTATCGTCGATTTCCAGAGTGTGGCTGAGATAGGGGGTGCCGGTGAGGGCGCGGCCGATGGTGGCGGTGCGTTCGCCAATCGGAAGAGTCTCCCATTTTTCGTCTTGGGCGCGTTTCAGGAGGCCCTCGAAACGGGAGAGTCCGACGAAGACGGTTTCGAAGGGGAGCGCGGGTTGGGAATGGGGCGCGAATTCGGGTTGAACAGAGGGGGGCGACGGAGAGGGAGCTGTGGGGGGTGCGGGGCTGGTGGTGGCCAGCAGTATGAAGAGACCGAGGACTGGGAACATGGGGGGCGAAGCTACCGCAGATGGAGGGGAGAGGAAAATGACAAAACCGGGGGATGTGATCACTCTTTGCGGCGCAGGGCGGGGAGGGCCATGGCGAGGCCGAAGACAATCTGGAAGAGACCCCAACCCAGATTGAGGTTGAGCCCGAGGGATTTGGTGGTCCAGGCCGGGTCACCCCACAATCCGGCTCCGGTGAGGATGAGACCGAAAATGAGGAACATGA
This sequence comes from Candidatus Methylacidiphilales bacterium, assembly GCA_033875315.1. NCBI lineage: Bacteria > Pseudomonadati > Verrucomicrobiota > Methylacidiphilae > Methylacidiphilales > Methylacidiphilales bacterium. Next base: position 11,304 of record JANRJG010000023.1, on the reverse strand, counting down.
GGCCCAGGGGTATGCGGAGGTCGAAGTTCATGGCGTATGGAGTTTGTCAGGCAAAGAGGATGTTGAGGAGAAGGGTGAGGGCAAGGATGGCCAATCCGAGAACAACCGGCCGTTTGTACCAAGGTTCGGCCGCGGCGTCTGGTTTGGGGGTGAGGGAGTAGACGAGCCCGGCGAGTTCGGCGTCGGATTTGGTGCGGGGGGTGACGAAGGAAACGGCGAGCGTGAGGAGGAAGCAGGCAGTCCAGGCGGTGGTGGCCATCCAAAAGTTTTGGCCCATTTCGCTGGCGAAGAGGATTTTCGGGGCGATCCAGGCGCCCTTGATGCCGGGGGATCCATGGGCGGCGAGGGAAAGGCCGTGGAAGATCGCGGCGGCGGCGGTGCCGCCGACAAGGCCGAAGAAGGCGCCGTGGCCGGTGGTGCGCTTCCAGAACATGCCGAGGAGGAAAGTGGCGAAGAGGGGGGCGTTGACGAAGGCAAAAACCAGCTGGAGCATGTCCATGATGTTGTTGAACTGGGAGGCCAGAAAGGCGGCTCCGATGCTGGCGAGGATGCCGAAGACCGTGGCCCAGCGTCCCATCCAGAGATAGTGGGTGTCGGATTGGTTGGGGGCGATGTAGCTTTGGTAGATGTCGTAGGTCCAGACGGTATTGAAAGCGGTGACGTTTCCGGCCATACCGGCCATGAAGGAGGCCATGAGGGCGGTGAACCCGATCCCCAACAAGCCGGTGGGGAAATACTGGGCGAGCATGGCGGGAATGACCATGTTGTAGTCGGGGGTGCCGTCGGCTCCGGTGGGGAGGAACGTGCCCCCGGTTTGGTGATGGAGGGCGATGGCGATTATGCCGGGGAGGATGACGAGGGCGGGGAAGAGCATTTTCGGCAGTGCGGCAATGAGTGGGGTGCGGCGGGCGGCGGCCATGGAGTCGGCGGCCATGGCGCGTTGCACGACGAGGAAGTCCGTGCACCAGTAGCCAAAGGAGAGCACGAATCCGAGGCCCATGACGAGACCGAACCAGCCGATGCCCATGGGATTTTCCGCGGGCCCGCTGAGGTGGATCCATGAGTGCGTCCAGGTTCCGGCTTCGAAGCCTTTTTCCACAGCGACCGGGACGAGTTTTTCTTTCAAGGCGGTCCAACCGCCAATGTCCTTGAGGCCGAGGAAGACGAGTGGCGTGAAGCCGATGACAATCATGAAGAATTGAAGTACCTCGTTGTAGATGGCCGAGGTGAGGCCGCCGAGGAAGATGTAGACGAGGACAATGGAGGCCGCAACGGCCACGCAGGTCCAATAGTTCCAGTGGACCAGCACTTCGAGGAGCTTGGCCAGAGCGTGCAGCGAGATGCCTGAGGAAAAGATGGTCATCAAGGCAAAGGAAATGGCATTGAAGCCCCGGGTTTTTTCGTCGAAGCGGAGTTTGAGGTATTCCGGAACAGAGCGGGCCTTGGAACCGTAGTAAAAGGGCATCATGAAGATGGCGAGGAAGACCATGGCAGGGATGGCCCCGACCCAGTAGAAATGGCTGGTCATGATGCCGTACTTGGCCCCGGACGCCGCCATGCCGATGACCTCCTGGGCCCCGAGGTTGGCGGAGAGGAAGGCCAGGCCGGTGACCCAGGCGGGGATGGATTTGCCCGAGGTGAGGAAGGCGGCTCCGCCCTTCATTCCGCGTTTGAGGGCAAAGCCGATTCCGAGGACGAAAAGGAAGTAGATCGAGAGGATGGAATAGTCGATGGGGCTTAAGTGAAGTTCGATCGCGGAAGCCGTGCTAGCGGCGGAAGATGTCAAAGCCATCATTTGGGTTTAGGGCGATGGTCCAAGCGGTCAAGCATGGGTTGGAAAAGATGGCGAGGAACGGGCTTTTCGGCTTGGGATTCACGCGCGGGACGGCATCGTTGCGCGATGAGTGATTTCAGACGGATGTTTGGAGTGGCGGAATCGGCGGCCCGAGAAGCCGGGCAGTTGATTCGGAGCCAGTGCGGAAGTGATGTCGTGGTGAATGAATCCCATCATCATGATTTGAAGATCCAATTGGATGTGGAAACGCAGCAGCTTTTGGAAAAGCGCATTCTGGAGGCATTTCCTAATCATGCGATTTTGGGGGAAGAGGGTGGATCCGGCAGCGGGGGATCAGGTGCGGAATGGATTCTCGATCCGATCGATGGCACGGTGAATCTGGCCTACGGATTGCCCCATTTCTGTGTGTCCATAGCCTTCCGACAGGAGGGGGTGACGCAGGTGGGGGTTGTGTATGATCCGATGCGGGACGAATGTTTTTCGGCCACCAAGGGTGGCGGGGCGATGTGCAATGGGCGGGCAATCCGGGCCAGCCGGAGGGAGAGGCTGGACGAGGGGATTCTGGCCCTGGGTTTTTCCAAGAGTGCGGAGAGCGTGGAGAAATGCCTGGAGTTGTACCAGTTTTATGGCCGCCGGGCACGCAAGCTGCGTGCGATGGGGTCCGCGGCGCTCGATATGGCCTACATAGCCGCAGGGCGGATGGATGCCTACATAGAGCAGGGAATCAAGATTTGGGACATCGCAGCCGGGCAGTTATTGCTGGAGGAGGCCGGCGGCAGGGTCGTTCTGACCCCGCGGGACGAACCGCATCATTACCACATCAAGGCTTGGAACGGGGTCATGGATCTGCCCATGACCTGAACCGATGATCGACGGCCGAATGGCAGTACTCGGCCCAGCGTTACTTTTTCAATAGATCGCGGATTTCCTCCAAGAGAAGCTCTTGGCGAGGGGGCGCCGGGGGAGCGGGATCCGGTGCGGAGGTGGGTGCCGGACGGCGCAGGGTGTTGACCGACTTGATCAAGACGAAGACCCCGAGCATGAGGAAGAAGAAAGTCACAAGACTATTGAGGAAATTGCCGTAGGGCAGCACGGCGCCAAGGTCGCGGGCCTGGGCAAGTGTGGGCAGGGCGGTGCCCTGGTCGACGGCCAACTTCACCGCTTCCACGCCCTTGGGCGTGAGTGGTAGATAGAGATTCTCGAAATTGACCCTCCCAACGCCAAGTGAGGCGAGTGGCATGATCAGGTCCTTGACCATGGAATCGACGACCGGGCCGAAGGCACCGCCGACAATGACGCCGATGGCGAGATCAAAGGCATTGCCCTTCGTGATGAACTCCTTGAATTCCTTGATGATTTGCATGGTGGATTTCTGGCAGCTTCCGGAGGAAGATCAAGCCCGGGAGCACCTGTGTGTCAAATTCCTTGACGCATTCCACTGGTAATTGGCACGGAAAAGGCGTTTAATTGCAATCTGTGTCAAGGCCCGAAGATACCGAAAGCGTTTCGCTGTCCGACATCAGCCTGGAACAGCTCAAGACCAAGTATCTCCAACTGCGTTTGCAGCACAATGAGCTGTTGGCCTATCGCGATCAGCAGGACAAGGGCATCGCGCTCTACCACCTGATCACCGAAAACATCGCCGACCTTTTGGCGGTGATCGACCCCTCGGGCAAGCGGATTTGGAACAACAAGGCCTATTTTGAAACGCTGGGTTATCGTCCAGAATCTTTGACCAACACCAATTCGTTCATGGAAATCCACCCCGATGACCGGGAAAAGGTGGAACAGATTTTCCGCGAATCCGTGCAGACCGGTGTCGGCCGCAAGGTGGAGTACCGCATGAAGCACCAAGACGGCCGCTGGGTCGAGTTGGAATCCCGGTCGACGGTCGTGCGGAACGAGGGGGGGGAGGTGGAATGCATCGTTTTGGTGGCCCGGGACATTGGCGACCGCAAACGGATGGAAGAAGAATTGCTCCAGTCACAACGGATGCAATCGGTGGCGACTGTATCCGAAAAGGTGAGCGAGAACTTCAATGCCCGGATCGATGCGATTCTGGACAAAGTGAACCTGGCCCGTCAGTTGCTGAAGCCGGGAAGTCCGGAGGCCAAGCTGTTGGCAGATGCCACCGACGAAGGGGACAAGGCACACAATCTCGTCGGACAGCTCATGTCCCTGGGCACCAGCAACGTGAAATCCACAGAGATGGTGTGTCTGCAGGACCTGCTGCGCGACAGCCTGGGCCGGTGCGTGCCGTCCGGGGGGTTGGCGCGCCCAGAAATTTACATGCCCGAGCGGGACATGCTGGTCGGCGGATCGAGGGAAGTCTTGGCGGCAGCGATCGATCAAATACTGACCAATTCGGTCGAGGCCATGGACAAACGCGGGATCATCCGGATCGACCTGGTGAACGAACGCATGGACAAGAGCGGCGCTTTGCTCAAACCGGGACAGTACGCGGTGATTCGCATCCGCGACCAGGGCACCGGCATCCGCGAGGAACACATCAGCCACATCTTTGAGCCCTATTTCACCACCAAGCAAGGGCATCAGGGGCTGGGTCTGTCGAGTGCGTTGGCCGCGATCAGCGAGCACCACGGAACCCTGCGCATCCACTCCAAGCCGGGCACCGGTGCCGAGGCGGTGATTCATCTGCCCGTGGTGACCACGGAAGAGCCGACGAAAAAGCTTCCGCGCACCGACACCCGGGCAGAAAAACGCGCCCGCATCCTCATCATGGATGACGAAAAATTCGTGCGGGAATTCGCGACGGCCCTGTTGGTCCAGCTGGGATATGAGGCAGTGGCGACCAGCAATGGCGACGAACTGGTTGAGGAGTTCCGCGCCTCCTGCCGGATCAAGAGGCCCTATCATGTTATCATCACCGATTTGATCGTGCCGAACGGGGTTGGGGGAGAAATGATTTGTGAGCGGGTCAAGAAACTGGACCCCCAGGTCCGGGTGATCGTCTCGAGCGGCTTCACCAACCACCACGCGATCCAGAATTTCCGTGATTATGGATTCGATGCCTCACTTTCCAAGCCCTACCGAGCGGAAAGCCTCCGCAAACTGCTGGATGAGCTGCTGCCGAGTTAGATGGATGGGTTTGGCCGGATGGTGCCTGGTCGGCCTGCAAATGCTGAGCGGGTGCCGTCGGGATCATTCAATACATGAAACTGAACGGACCGAGCTGGCTTCGCCGCCCACCGTTACCGGGCAGGGAAATGGAACCGGAAACCTCCGCGAAAAGCCCGATCCTTCGGGCGAGTGGCTGTCTCCGGGGGCCGGACCGCGGGAGATCGGGGCATTTTTGGACCAGCACCTCCAGCCGGTTGGCCCGGCGATCGAAGCTGCTCCGGTCCAGCCGCCGGCCCAGCCACCGACTGAGCCCTGATGTTTCCGGCTTTGCCCTTTCCAGGGCGGAGGGGTGGGGCATATTGGGAGAAGCATGAGGAAGATTTCGGATTGGCCTGCCCGCCTTTGGCTGATGGGCCGTTCGCTGGCAGCCAAGAGCAACCTGCGGGTTTTCCCATTGAGAGAGTCGCTGCGGGGCTACCACCGTCTCCTCTTCCTGCGTGACCTGCGGGCCGGATGTAATGTGGCTTTGCTCGACTTCCCCCAAGGGATCGCTTACGCGATGATTGCCGGCCTTCCCGCCCAATATGGGATCTTCACGAGCGCTGTGGCATCCCTGGTTGGACCTTTTTTCTCCAGTTCGCGATATGTCATGCTTGGGCCCACCAATGCCACTGCGGTTTTGGTACTGAGTGGATTGATGGTGCTGCCCGCCGGGGTCGATCACATGGTCGTGATGCCTGTTTTCCTTCTCTTGGTCGGGCTGTTTCTGGTGGTGGGGGCTTTCTGCCGCGTGGCCGGTTTGGTGCAGTATGTCTCCCAGACCGTGGTCACCGCCTATATCACCGGCGCAGCGGCACTGATCATCGTCAACCAAATCCATGCGGTGTTGGGTTTTGATACCGGAGATGCGGCCAGTTTCTTCGCCGTCCTCCAACTGACGATCGCCCGGATCGGAGACACCCAATGGCAAAGTCTTTTTCTGGGGGCCACCACCGCGCTGTTTTATCTGGCTTTCCAGCAGCGGGTCAAAAAAGTCCCCGCTGTGGCCGCGACCCTCCTGGTCATGTCTGTTCTGGGATCGTACCTGCAAATAATCGGCTGGAATCTGGAATTCATCGCATCGCCTGTCGGGCCCGGTTGGATCATCCACCTGCCCTGGGCGGATTTTCGTACCCTCAGCCAACTGGCCAGTGCCGCTCTGGCCGTGGCCTTCCTCAGTTTGGTGGAAACCAGCTCGATCGCCAAATCTCTGGCCAACCGTTCCGGCGACCGGATGGACGCCAACCAGCAGATGCTGGGTTTGGGTTTGGCCAACACGGCCAGCGCTTTTCTCGGAGGCATGCCGGCTTCCGGTTCCCTGACACGATCCGTGTTGAATTGGTCGAGTCATGCCGCCAGTCCGGTTTCGAGCTGGATCAGCGGTCTCTTGGTTGCGGCCGGGGCCCTGTTGTTGAGTGGATGGCTGCACCATATCCCACGTCCGGTGCTGGGCGTTTTGGTCATCATGGTGGGCGTTTCCCTGATCAATGGAAAACAGATCCGCATCGCGTTGAATTCCACCGGCTCCGACCGGATCACTTTCCTCGTGACCCTGGGCAGCGCCCTGTTTTTCACCCTCGACTTCGCCATCTACCTGGGAGTCGCGGTCTCGATCATCCTCTTTCTGCGCAAGGCCTCTTCACCACAACTGGTCGAATACAGTTTCAACGACCAGGGCAACTTGTATGAAATCGCGGACAAGTCGACCCGCGCCCACCCTCGCATTTCGATTGTGCATGTGGAAGGGGATCTTTTCTTCGGCGCGGCGGAGCTGTTCCGCGACCAGGTGCGGTTTGTCAGCGAGGATCCGGACCTGAAAGTGATCATTCTGCGGCTCAAGAACGCACACCACCTTGATGCGACGAGTGTGAGTGCATTGGAGGAGTTGATCCGTTACCTGCGCGAACAGGGCCGGCACCTGATTGTGAGCGGGGCGCGCAAGGAAGTGTACCGCGTCTTCCTGCGCTCGGGATTGATCGAGGTGTTGGGACGTGAAAATTTCTTCATGGGATCGCCCGACAACCCGAATGTTTCCACCCGCAACGCTTTGCGGCGGGCGCAAGAACTTCTGGGGGACGTCAAGGCCGAGGTGAAGATCTATTACGATCCCGACAAACACCCCAACAACCTGATGAATCCATAGTCCTGAAGCCTCCTAGTCAATTAGAGCGGCTAATCAAGTTTTATTAGCGGCACTCATGAGGGTTCAGTCTGTTGGCGGCAGGCAATCCTCAGAATAAGCCTTGCCTGCCACTAAAAAGGGATATATTTTTTAGTTAGGCTAATTGACCATCATTGGGTCAGCTTATTGGGTTAGATTATGCCATTTCTAGATTTCCTTTTTGATACCTCAAGTTTTCCTCCGAGATGGGAGTGTGGCAATTGGACGCCGCTGATGGGGTGGTTCTACATCATTGCCGACCTCTTGATTGCCACGGCCTATTTTGCCATACCGGCTTCGATTTTCATTTTTTACTGGCGCAGGCGTGAGGCGTTGTATTTTCCAAAATTGTATTGGTTGTTTGCCGCCTTCATTTTGAGCTGCGGTGTCGGGCATTTGATCAATGCGACTTTATTCTGGCATCCATGGTATCGTTTATCGGGCTTGGCCAATGCCGTGACGGCGGCGGTTTCGTGGGGGACGGTTTTTGCTTTGGTGCGCTACCTGCCCCAGGCGGTGAAAATGCCGGGAGCGCTGGAATTGGCACGTCAGTTGCAAGCGCAGGTAGATGAGCAACGGGAGACAGAGAAAAAGCTTCGCTTGAGTGAGACGCTCTTCCGCACTCTGGCCGATCATCTGCCATTGATCATTTTCGCCGCAGACGCCAAGGGCCGGGTGGATTTTTTGAATCAGTCATTCTACCGTTTCGCTGGTGACTCGGCTCAGGCACCACCCGATGCCCTGCTGCGAAGGGCGATCCACCAGGAGGACCTGGACCATCTGGTGCGGCTGTGGAGGGAAGGTCATTTCGGCGGCTCCCACATGGAGGGCGAATGCCGCCTGATGAACCTATCAGGTGAATTCCGCCCTTTCATGTTCAAGGCGGTTTCTGTGGAAGTAGGCGCCATCCGTTGGGTTGGATTTGCCGTTGACATCTCACGCCAGAAAGAGGAAGCCGACCAGCAGTTGGTTCTTGAGCGTCAGATCCAGGAGACCCAGAAGCTGGAGAGTCTGGGTGTACTGGCAGGTGGGATTGCCCATGATTTCAACAACCTGTTGACCGGTATGCTGGGCAGCGCGGCCATGGCCCAGATGGATCTGCCCGAGGGGCATCCTGCCCAAGTCCATCTCAAGCAGATTGAAACGACTTCTCTGCGTGCGGCGGATCTTTGCCGCCAGATGCTGGCCTACTCGGGCAAGGGGCGCTTCGTCATCACTCAAATCGACATGAGCAAACTGATCGAGGAAACGACCTACCTCATCCAGTCTTCGATCAGCAAAAAAGCGGTTATTCGTTTCAATCTCGGACATGATCTGCCCCCCTGTGAAGGGGACGCCTCCCAATTGCGCCAGGTGGTGATGAATCTGGTCATCAACGCTTCCGATGCCATTGGGGACCGCTCCGGGTTCATAACCCTGAACACGGGAGTGACCCGCGTTGACACCGACTACTTGGCAAACACGTTCGGGGCCCCCGGTCTTGCAGCGGGCGACTATGTTTTTATCGAGGTCAGCGACACGGGTTGTGGGATGTCCCAGGATATCCTCTCGCGGATCTTTGACCCATTTTTTACTACGAAGTTTTCCGGCCGAGGACTTGGACTGGCTGCGGTTTTGGGAATCATCAAAGGCCACAAGGGCGCGATCCGGGTTTACAGTGAGGCAGGGCGGGGCACGACCTTCAAGATGTTGATCCCGACCTGTACACCGAAATTGGATCAGCAGAACAGCGTCCAGGAGCCGTTGCCGGTTTGGAGTGGCGAGGGGAAGGTGCTTTTGGTGGATGATGAAGAGACTATCCGGAGCATGGTTGGACGGCTTTTTGAAAGGTGGGGTTTTACCTGCCTGATGGCCATCGATGGTCGGGATGCGGTGGAGAAGTTCCGGATCCATGGCGCGTCGATCCGTTTGGTGCTGATGGACCTGACCATGCCGCATATGGACGGAGAAGAAGCGTTCCGGTCCATGCGGACGTTGAACCCGGGGGTGGCCGTCATTCTGATGAGTGGTTACAACGAGCAGGAAGCGATCAATCGATTCACAGGTAAAGGGTTGGCGGGGTTTGTTCAAAAGCCGTTCCTACCCAAACAGCTTGAAGAAATCGTGCGAAAGGTCCTGGCCGACAGGTCCGGAGGATGATTCAGGTGGTTTGCTGCTGGATGCGCATCAAATTGTCTTCCAAATGACGAATGTGACGTTTGGGTGGACCGCTTCGATCAATGGCGGAATCGCTTCCATTCCCCGCGGAACCTTTTAGGATCAGGGGGCATGAGCGATGAATCCGCCCCCGTATCCGATCTGAGCAGCCTGGAAATGGATCTGGCCCGCAGTTTCCTGCCTTCCTGGGCCAAAGAAGAAGATACCACCGAACGACTGGCCAGACTGGCCGAGCGCGAGGAGCCACGCGGGCGAGGGGATCGCGGACGCGATGGCTTTCGTTCCGACCGCGATGGCCGGGGCGCTCGTTCCCAGCGCCGCCCCGATAGCGGACGGGGAACGTCCGGACCAGCGCGTCGGGATGATTCCCGCAAGCCGGGCGCTCAACCACAGGGTGCAGGGCCGAGGCGCGGGGATTCCGGGGCCCGTGGTTCCCGTCCGGAACGCTCCGGAGCGCCGCGGGGTGGAGATCGTCGTTTTGATCGTGGGGAGCGTGACCGCGCGCCGCAGGCCCCCGTCCTCGAGGGTTGGACGGTGCAATTTCTTCCCGAGTCGCATGGAGTCGAAGGGATTGCGCGCCAGATGAAGACGGACCTCAAGGCTTACCCGCTTTTTGATCTGGCCTGGCTGGTCTTGGAGAAGCCCGACCGCTACCGGGTGGAGTTCCGCCGTGCGTCCCCGGAATCGCCTGCCGTTTATCAGGTCAAAATCGACGGCAGTCTCTGGACCGGTGAGCGTGAAGCGGTGGCCCATGTCCTGGCACACCACTTGGAAACGTTTTACCGCCGGGAACGGGTGGCGGTGGAGCCGCCCAAGGGAAATTTTTCATTTGTCGCCGTTTGTGGCATGAGCGGCACGGTGTTGGGTCCACCCAATTACCACGATTATCAGGCCAAGATGCTCCGCTTGTACAATGAACGGTTTGCCAACATGCCCTTCGAGACTTTCAAGGCGCGCATCCGGGTGGAACGGGAAGAAGCCCTGGTGCAGAAGTGGAAAGAAGAGCAAAGCAGCCGCGACGAATTCTACTCTTTGGAAATTCCCGAGGGCGGGGAGGCACGCAAGTTAGCCACCTTGGCCGATGTGGAACAGGATTTCCGTGAACATCATCTCAAAGCTTCGGTTGTGGCCATTCGCGAGAAGGCGATCGTTCCAGGGCCGGTGGCGCTGGGACGCTCGGCTGCACTGGTGGTGGAGCTGGCGCGTCGCACATTGGAAGAATTACGCCGCTTCCCGTTGTCCCTGGCCCACACGCTGGGTCGGCAGTTGACCTCGAAGGGCCTCCATATCTTCAAGGCCCACCAGAAGATCACCTACATTTCCATGGTCCGTCCCCGTTACCTCGAGCGTGAGAACATGCCGGTGGCGGACGGAATCAAGGGGATCCTATCGTATTTGGAAGCCCATGCGCAAACGCCCCGGGCCGAGCAGTGGAAGGACTTGGTGGCCGAACGCCTCGCCGCCTCGGGCGGAACGGATGCGGAGGCAGAATCGGCCATGGCGACCGACCTCATGTGGCTGCTGCGCGAGGGACATGTCATAGACTTTGCCCGCAAGGGATTTGAGGCCGCTCGACGTCCGCAGGTGCCGCCGCCCGCCAAACAATCCAAGGTGGCCAAGAAAGACAAGAAAACCCCGATCATCAATCCAGACGCAGTTGGGCCTGAAATTGCGGAAGTGATCCCGGAGGAACCTGTGACGGAAGTCGCAACACGACCCGGGGCTGATTTGGCTGAGGGTGGTGGCTCTGAGGACGTGTCGGAAACGATGACGGAGGTTGAGCCGCCCACCGAAGTTCAAGATTCTGCCCCGGCAGCCTGATCCGATCGGAGATGAGCCCCCGGCCTTTAGTCTAGAGCATTTTGCCGTTAATCAGCCGCTCGTTCTCATTCTCGTGCACTGTGAAGGGGAGGGAGCGAGCATGAGAGCAAGTTAGAGCACTTTCCACTTAATTAGCTTCGTAGTTGGCATGAGAGAAGAAGTTGGCACAGTGCTCCGGGGTGAAGGATTCGATGGCTTCTTTGAGGGCTGAGATCAGCTCCTTCCAAGTTCTGGCCGATGCTTTGCGCAG
>JANRJG010000022.1 GCA_033875315.1 Candidatus Methylacidiphilales bacterium | reverse complement strand
GAGACGACGAAGGGGGTGGGCAGGTGCCGCCATCACCCTCTGGGCTGGGGCCAAAAAGCCGCCCCGCTTTGTTGCTCGTCGGTCACGGGTATATTTCATACCTGCTCCCTCCTCGCGCCTCGCCGGACGGCTTTTTGATCCCCCGCGTAAGGTCGCGTTCCGCTCCCACGCGGTCACGCGACAGCGCGGGTCACGCGGGTTATCCGGATAGGCTCTTAGCCGGACCGGACCATTCGAAAGAAAAGGACCGGGAAGAAGCAACATCCACACCCACCTTGTTGGACGTAGTCATAAAGGTTGGGTATGATGGAAAGAGCGGTGCATGCTCCGACCGCCCCAGAGGATGGCCACTCCTTCGGGGGCCTCAAGTGCCAGTTCGCCCCACGAATCGACGGTCACTTCTTTTCCGCTCCAAAAATCCCTCCATACCCCCGCTCCTGCCGCACGCAAACGGAGCGTCTTTCCTCCGCGCTCCCTCGAGTCTGGCGCCATAACCACCACCAAGTTTCCGTCTTCACATTCCACCGGCAGCGTGACCATTCCTCGGATACCGGGTACCGGCACCAACGGATGCCTCGGTTGGACAATCAACTGCCGCATCATCCAGCGGATCAACCGGTCTTCATCCGGATGAGCCAACAGGGATGGTCCGAGTGGAAACCGCACATGTACCATACGCCCATGCCCGAACGTCCGCTCCAATACCGCAGGACTGCCGTCGCAGGCGAATCGGCAGTCCTCCCAAGCCCGCCAAGATGATCCGGGAACAGTTGCGGGTTGGGTCCGGGTGAGCACGCCACGGCCCGCCGTTTGTCCATCGAGCGTCAGTTCGTACGCCCCGCTCACTGAATCCAGTCCGGTCATGGAAAGCCCGGTGGCTTCTGCCAGGGCACCGGGCCACGGACGGTGGATTCTGGAGTCGTGATCCTTTCGGCCCGAAAGCGCATCAAAAACCACCGTTCCACCGGCCTGTGCAAAATCCAGAAGCTTAGTTATTGGGTCTTTCTCCCAGGCCACGACATGGGACACCAGCACCACTTTGTTTTTGGCCGATCCAGGAGATGGAACATGTTCGAAAGATCCATGAGTGGCGACCCAGCCCATCTCCATCAAACGTTGGGAAAGCAGCCACTGGCCACGGGCACTTTCCTGTGCGGTCTGTCCCGGATGCTGCACCCCCCCGCGGGCATCCAGCATTTCAATGGCCTGCGCCTTCCGGGAGAGCAGTAGAAAAACATCAGGTTCGTGTGCCTTCCAGGTTCCTGTGGACTTGTGGACCTCGGCCAGCACCGCACGCAAACGAGCCAGAGCCCGACTACGATCCGAGGCGCCATCCTGGTCATTCAACAAGGCAAACTCCCCGGCTTCACTGTCACGGTGCCGGGCATTCAGACACCAACCGGTGACACTGGACGCTCCCGCCGCGAGGGCCCCGAGGTAAAACCGGACAATTTCCGAGGCCGTCACTCCGAACGGTTGGGTGCCGGTGTAGACGGCGTTTCCGGACATGACTTCGGTCAATTCCACGGGTTTCCCCTCCGATTGCGTGGCTAGTGCCCGAACTCCCACCGCAATCATGGAGGCATAATCCAAACGCCGGACTTGGCTGTGCCAAAAGACCGGATGATAGCTCGCCCCCATCCGGTCCACAACGGATGCCAATGCCGGAAGATCGGTTGCGCCGCCTGCCTGGTTTTCGATGTTGAAGATCGGATTGTGACAGAGTTCAGTCACCGGATCGTGGCACCTGACTTCCGCTGCGATCCAACGCAATTGATTGACCAAACGGACACAACGGTAATCCGCCTCGTCCAGTTCCGCACGGTACGGCAACCAGGCCCCACTTCGATGGGCCGGATGCGTGATGTCCTCCGGCCAGGGAACCGATTCAAAACCGGAATACCCCGTGAGCCAACGTTGATTCAACTTCTCGATCTCACTTTGGTACCGTTCGCGCAGGAATTCACGCCACCCGAGGGCATTCTCCTCCGTCCGGTCCCGGTTGGCCCCATGGGGTTCATTCCAAAGAAGCCATTGGGCCAAAGCCGGGTGGTTCCGATAGCGTGTGACGCACCTCTCGATATATCGTCGCATCGGTTCTCGTTGGTCTGTCCCCAGGAAGCCCGTATGACTGTGCAAGACGCCCGGAGTTCCGATGTGCCAGGGCCCGGAATTGGCGGTCAAGGTTGCCTTGATGCCCAATCCATATTTGGCCGCCGCGTCGAAAACCGGATCATACAAGGAAAAATCAAACTCATCCCGCCGGCGTTCGATCCAGGTCCATAAAAGAAAAATGCGCAGGCTCCCCAATCCACTGTCGCGCGCCGCCAAAACCAGGTCATCGATTCGCTCGGGGGAATCCCCTGGCTCCACCCAGATCTGACAGCCCAACGGGGAGCGAATGGGCTCCGGACTGTTAAAATCGGCCTGCCACCCCCCATCACTTTTTGTATTCATCTCCCGACTATGGATTGTTTTCTCAGTCATATTTTGCTTAGTCTAATTCAGACTCCCAGCGGTGCAGAATGCGAAAACCGGACGTAAACCTTTTAAACTCGGACATGGCCCAATCTTTGGCCGCACTCTACGATCCGCCGCTGGTATTGGTGGAAGTCAGCGGCGGTTGGTCTTGGCGTGCCGAATCCGGGGGTATTGCCACCTTCGACCACCCCCCGGCCAACTCCTTGCACAGCCACAACTGTTTCGAAATCTCCTACGTCATCTCGGGATCCGGACAATTCCTCCATGGCGACACCCTCCACTCCCTGAAGACTGGCGATGTTTTCCTGGCGGAACCCGAAATCCGGCATGAGATCAGTTCATGGAAAACCCGCGACCTTCTCATTATTTACTATTTTTTTCATGTCGAACCCATCCCATCTGGAGGCGACACCGGAGGAGGAGAATCGGCGCTATGGGATTTATTCATGAAAAAACACAGGCTATGTGCTGAAGCTCCGCGGGAAACCCGTGACTTCCTCATGGGACTGCGCACGCGGCACTCCTGCATGGGGGAGACCGTGCGCCGCGGGCACCTCCGTACCATGCTGATGGAACTGGTAGCCACCTGTCTGCCTGAGGAGGAGCAGCACTCTTTGCAGAAGCCCATTTTCGATGGTTTCAACCGGGCGCTGATACATATCCGACAGAATTTCCAACACCACCCCAGCGTGGTTGAAGTGGCCCGCGTGGCGGGCACCACGCCGCGCACCTTGAATCGGTGGTTTCAGCGACATCTGGGCCTTCCCGTCCAACAAGTCATCATCCAGTTCCGCATGGAATGGGCGGCACGTCGGCTGACTATGGGCATGCGTGTGCGGGAAGTAGCCGGGGAATTGGATTTCCCCACACCGGAACAATTCAGCGCCGCATTCAAGTCCTGGTGGAAAATAGAACCCCGGCGTTTCCGTGATTACTATCAGCCCGGCGTGACCATGCACCGAACCCTATGGAACGAGCATGCGCGCGCATCCAACGGATCCAGACCGAGAGCTTAATCTTCAGATCAAGCAGCTTGCCAGGCGGCTCAATTTTCCAACTGGGACGGACCCTAAGTTTTTGGGGTGTTCATAGCACACTCCGCGACCTAAGAGCCTATCCGGATAACCCCCGTGGCCCGCGTGATGAGTGCCACCTGCCCGGGCCCGAGGAGGAGTGACCGCGCATATCTGGACGAGATACGCAAGGAAGGGACGACGAAGGGGGCGGGCAGGTGCCGCCATCACCCTCCGGGCTGGGGCCAAAAAGCCGCCCCGCTTCGTTGCTCGTCGGTCACGGGTATATTTCATACCTGCTCCCTTCTCGCGCCTCGCCGGACGGCTTATTGACCCCCCGCGTAAGGTCGCGT